>JALGTD010000072.1 GCA_029821515.1 Candidatus Zipacnadia bacterium
AAGGGGGACTACGATGAGCGAGAACGATGAGAGTCAGCAGTTCGGACAGGGAGCCCAGCCGCCGTCCACCCCACCTGGCGGGCCGACGCCACCACCTCCACCTCCGCCCAGCAGTTACGTCCCAGTAGGCAATACCTCGGGAACCGGCGGGCCGGTGCCCGAGGAGATCAAGGGCTGGAACTGGGGGGCGTTCTGGCTGAGCTGGATCTGGGGCATTGCCCACAATGTCTGGCTTTCGCTGCTGGCCTTATGTCTGGGCTGGATCTGGAGCATCGTCCTGGGCGTCAAGGGCAGCGAATGGGCCTGGCAGCATCGCCGTTTTGACAGCATCGAACAGTTCAAGCAGACTCAGGCCGTCTGGTCCAAGTGGGGCTGGATAATTGGTCTGGTGGGAGTCGCCATCTCGATCCTGTGGTTCATCTTTGCGGTGCTATTGGCTGGTGCCTCGGCGGTTAGCCAGGGTGGTGGCCTATAAACCCAGTCGGCGTACAGTTAGTCGCAGCTACCACCAAGTGGAGGCAGCAAGCCTTCGCTGATGGGGCGGTGTCTGCTATGACCCTGCGGTAAGATAGTTGGCTATGGCCTCGGCCAGAATCTGGTAGCCCTGCTCGGTGAAGTGAGCTCCATCCGTTGTCAGTAATGCATCCGGACCATTGTTCACGACGACTTCGTATAGGTCTATCGTCTCTACATCTGCCGCAGTCATCACTTGATCGGCAATCTGGTTATAGGCGATGACGTCTTCGTTATGGCGGGCAAACGGGTTGACTGCTTGATGCCGTTTATCAATAACCGGGGTCGTGCTGCACCAAACGATACGCGGTGAGCAAGACAGCTCAGTCAGATTATTGAGAATACCTCGCAAGTTCGTCTCATATTGGTCGGGGAGGGTAACTGACCGGTCGGCGGGAGTCATAATGTCGTGCAGACCACAGTTGAACAGCACTACATCTGGATCATAGCCGGCCAGCCAATCTTCGAGATTATTGACGATATTGGTGGACGAGGCAGAACCCCCCGGCGCATGCAAAACCACATATGCCTCATGCAACCGCTCAATAAGATAGCGGCAGTACCCCAGTGATATCGAGTCGCCGATGACATAGAGCAGCTTGTACAGGCGCACTGCTTCCTCCATTCACGGCTTTTGTCTTTGTGCTGATGGCACGTACTGGCTATTCTGCGGCCTTTTGCGGCTTGCCGTCCAGCTCCAGGGCGATGACGGAGATGTGCGGGTCGGGTGGCGCCTGGGCCAGTGACGGAAAGATAACGCGATCACCCTTCTGTACAAACTCGATCTCCTCGCCGGTGGTAACCAGCCTTGCGCTTTGGACGGTGTTACCCAGGTCGCTGATCGCCCAGCCCGGGCCTGGCCACAGTAGCAGATGCAGGTAGAGGGTGTTGCCCTTTGCCGTGGTCAGGCCATTCACCCAGGTCCCGTGGGTGCCATACCTGCACCGATCGGCGTCATATACAGCTTCCCCGTGCTTGGCCAGCCACTGGCCCATCTCCCGCAGGATCTCCTGCTGGGGCTGGGGAATGGTCCCATCCGCCGTGGGTCCGACATTCAGCACCAGGTTCCCTCCGCCATTGGCAATATTGACCATATCTAGCAGCAGGCGAGTGGCGGGCTTATAATACTGCTCGTTACGAAAGTAGCCCCAGCGATGGGCGATAATCAGGCAGCTTTCCCACAGCCGGCCTTCCTCCGAGGCCTCAATCTTCTGCTCCGGCGTATCGAAGTCGGCTGGGAGCAGGCCGCGATTGTTGACCAAACAGTCGGGCTGGAGCTCGCGGATCATCGCTACGAGCTTCTCCGCTTGCCAACAATGGGCGCAGCCCGGGCCACCACCGTCAAACCACAGTACGTCCAGCGGCCCATAATTGGTGCACAGCTCGCGAACCTGCCCGTGGACATATTCGATGAACTCACTCCACCCATCCGACTCCGGACCAGCTTGCCAGCCGGGATGGTGCCAGTCGCACAGGGAGTAGTAAAGCCCGACGCGCTGGCCGCTGGCGCGGGCAGCCTCGACATATTCACCTACCAGGTCGCGCTTGGCGGCGGTGCGCGGCGCCGTGAAGTCATCAGGCGACAGTGCGCTGTCATACAGACAATAGCCATCGTGGTGGCGGGCGGTTAGCACCATATAGCGCATGCCAGCTTGTTGGGCCACGTTGACCCAGTCTTGCGGATCCCACTCATCCGGCGCAAACTGGCTGGCATAGGACCGGTATTCATCGAAGGGGATTTTCTCATCGTGCAACATCCACTCCCCGCGTCCGGGGACAGCGTAGATGCCCCAGTGGATAAACATGCCGAATTTCGCCTCATTGAACCAACTGGTGTCTGGTGGCATAACATAACTCCTCCTTGTTGGATAGTGCTTCGGGCTTATTCTACGACGCGCTCGATCCTCCTCCTTAGCTTACCGACAAAGATAATAAATAGGAGGAAGCACTTGACTTATGCGGCTTTCTGCCGATAGTCTTTAGTAAACTGGTTGGCCTGCTGTTGGTAGTTGCCTGACTTACTGAGCGCAGGAGTAGGCTTGTGGCCAGTTTGAAAGTTACTTGTCCCTGGTGATCGAACTTCGGAGGCGGATCGTTGGCCCAGCAGATATTTGAGGCAATAAAGGGACTGCCTGCCGAATGGGTAGTTGTTATTCTTTCCGCTGCGCCCTTCATTGAGGTGCGCGGGGGGATACCTGCCGGCATAATTATGGGCCTGCCTCTGGCCCAGATTCTTCCATTGGCGATAGTCAGCAACGTGGTTTCGGTTCTGCCGGTGGTTCTGGGTTTTAACTGGGTGGCCCAGCGCCTGGCCGACAAACCATTGCTGGGGCGACTTATTACGGCACTCATTCGCCGGGCGCGCTCCAAAGAGGAAATGGTCAATAAACATGGCGTGTGGGCGGTTACGCTGTTTGTGGCTATACCGCTGCCGGTGACCGGGGCGTGGACGGGCAGCGTGGTGGCAGCGGTCTTCGGCATGCGCTTCGGGCGCGTGCTTTTCTGCTTGACGGTGGGCGTGATGATTGCCTCCGCTATTGTTACCTCACTGAGTCTGGCCGGCGTTCATATCTTCAGCGTGCTGTCCGTCGCGCCCTAGAACGACCTCGCGATTGACTACACACACCATACTGTGATATATTCTGAGAGATAGCGACGACGAATCAGTCAGCGATGGCAGGGAAGTGTCAGCTCTTCGATGTCCGTTTTGCAGGCGGCTTGGAAACTAATCGCCGACATAGGGCCGCGTGATATTATTGATATCATTCTGGTTGCGGTCCTGCTGTACTATCTGCTACGGCTGCTGCGCCGTACCCGCGCGATGTCGCTGGTCAACGGACTGATAGTAGTCTTCCTGATCTTCTTGCTTTCCAGCGCTCTCCCCACCCTCTACTGGCTGCTCAAGGGCCTAATGGTTGGTGGTGTCCTGGCACTGGTGGTTATTTTTCAGCCGGAGTTGCGTATGGCGCTGGCCCGGTTGGGCCGAGGTGGGATACTTAGCGGTGCGCTGGGCCGGATTGGCGTGCAACGGCGTCAATCGGTGATAAGTGATGTCATTGACGCTGCATACCGTATATCCGAAGACGGCTACGGTGCGCTGATCGTCATTGAACGCGAATCGGGCTTGATGGATATCATACGAACCGGCAAGATCCTCAATGCTCAGGTCTCGGTTGATCTGCTGCGGACGCTCTTTTATCCCAAAACGGCTTTGCATGACGGAGCGGTAGTAATTCGCGAAGACCAGATAGTCGCCGCCGGTTGTGCCCTGCCTCATTCGGAGAGCCCTAGCGTGTCGGCCAGCACTGGCATGCGTCACCGCGCGGCGCTAGGGCTGGCCGAGCGCACCGATGCGGTCTGTATCGTAACCTCGGAGGAGACCGGGGCAGTCTCGATAGCGGTAGACGGCGCCATTTCACCGCGCATCGAGCGTCCCCAGCTCACTGAGCGGCTGATGAAGTTGCTGGAAGCTGAGGAACAGGAGCCGGGCTTCTTTTTCTGGCGTAAATAGCAGTTAGTTGTCTGGCAAAGCAGGGACAAGATGAGCATCATTCGCCAAATCATCATCATTGTCAAAAACGAGTGGCCACTTAAGCTAATAGCGATACTGCTGGCTATGGTTCTGTGGGGCTTTGTTGTCACGCAGCAGCTTGTACACACTGACGAGACCCTGCCGATCGAAGCCGTTAACGCTCCGTCGGGGCTCGTCGCCACTGTCATTCAGCCGCCCAAGGTAAATGTGAAGTTTGAAGGACGCAAGCAGGCGATGGACAAGGCCAAGCTAACCCAGACCCGTTTGGTGGCCGACCTAAGTGGCCGGGTGCTTGGCGAGCACAGCGTGATCCTGGAGATACACAGTGTCCCGCCTGGTATCAGGGCAAGTGTGGAGCGACAGGTAGTGCGTGTAACGCTCGATGCCAAAAGCTCGATACAGAGGAGCGTGACGGTCGAAACCATCGGTAAGCAGGCCCAGGGCTTCCGCCTGGAAGCTCCCCGTGTGCAGCCTGAGACCGTCACCATCGAAGGAGCCAGCAGCGAGCTGCGCTCCGTAGCACGGGCGATAGCTCTGGTTGATATCTCCGGACTTACCAATACTGTGCAAAAAGAAGTGGCTGTGGAACTGCGCGACGAACGTAATGTGCTGATAAGTGGCCTACGGACCCAGCCGGCCCAGGTGCAGGTTACAGTGCCAATTCGTAGCGTGGCGACCAAAACCGTTCCCATAACTCCGCAACTCAGCGATGCCCCCGCCGGCTACAAAGTCGCTTCGGTACAAACCAGCCCCAGCACCGTCACCATCACCGGCGAGGAATCTGCTGTCAAGGATGTCGAGTACATCCGCACCGTTGAGATTAGCATCGCCGACCTGCGCGGGCGGGGGACCTTTACCCCCACCCTGGTCTTCCCCGAAGGAATAGAGTCGGTGGGCGTCGGGGCCGCCACTGTGATGGTCACTACTCAGCAAGCAGCTTTGCCGGAGACTTCTGAAGAGGAACCCGCTGAGACTGGCGAGGGCCCTGCCGTACCCGGGCCAGGCCTCTCACCAGACAGCGAAGATGCAACGAAGCCCGCCGAGAGCGGTGCAGGATCCGGTGGTAGTGGCGAAGACAGTACTGCCGGCGGCTAGGCCGGCTCTGGTAGAGTCCGTCAGCGCCCCTCGTACAGCTTCTTGACCCGCTCGTAGTTGAACTTCACTGCCGGGTCATCCGGGGTCTGCTCGTACATCTCCCGCCAGTGTTCAAAGCAAGCCTCCACTTGCCCGGTGCGTTCCAGACAGTGGGCCAGCAGATGTCGGCTGATGATACCGGGCTGTAGCTCTATGGCTTTGCGCAGGTAGGGAATAGCCAGCTCATACCTTTTGGTCATAAAATAGTGGCGGCCCAGATAGTGATGGCTCCAGGGATCCTCGGGTAGGGTGCTAATGACGCGGTGATAGGTGCCGATAGCCCTGGTGTCATCGCCCATACTCCACTGCAGCCACGCGATGTTGCTGTAGGTCTCCGCCGGGGTGGGATCCATCAACAGCATAACCTGCATACAGCGGATGCACTGGTCGTAGTCTCCGTGGTGCCACCACCAGTCGGTCTCGGCGTTGAATGCATCCACCACCGTGCCCCAGTCCCACAGCACGGCAATCTGATCCCGTTCCAGCGCCACTGGCTGGCGGTCAGTAGCCGCAGCAACCACCGGGGCAGGCTGGTCTAACGCGGCCTGGATAGTGCGGCTGATGAACTCAGGCTGCTGAGGTTGAATCTGCCTGAGATTCTGGCGGATTCTGTCTGTATTCAGCCGGCTCAGGCCAAGCACAGCATAATAGCGAATCCACTGTGGCTCGCCGATCAGCGCTGCCCAAGCGGCGTGCTGACCGCGCTCATCGCCCAGGCATGCCAGGGCGATACCCGCCTGGATGCGCACATCCCGCCACGGGTCGTCCAGCGCGTTCAGCAAGGACCTGGTAGCGGCGCGGTCGCCGATCTCCCCCAACAGAAAGGCAGCTCGGATGCGGTCCTGCGGGCTGCCCTGCCGCACAAGCTGGACCAGCATCGGGACCATCTCGCTGTGGCCCCACATAACAGGTAGCGGAGCCCACGGTGGCCGCCCCGCGCGGGCCGCCATCTCGTCGAGACGCGGCGAATGCATGTCCGGAAATCCGAGGTCTCTTGCTTCGGGTTTGATACTGCTGTCCGTGGGTAGACCAGCCATACCCGAACCGGTCAGCAACGCAATCAGGCAGATGATACAGGCAACTCGTAACATATTCATTGTTCTCAAGGTGCCTCCCAATCAGTCAACAGTCAGGGTGAAATTGATACCTTCCAGGACTCTTCCGCCGCCCAGCAGCTCGACTTCTCGGCTAATGGAGTGGGTGTCGTAGGTGACTTCTATCCGGTAATATCCCGGGGGCACGAACAGGTAGTAATACCCTTCAGCATCGGTAATATCATCGTCGCGCATCTGACCGCTGTCAATATCAGTAGCAGTGACCGTTGCACCAGAATTGTCCGGCGCGCCCAGCAGCGTCACGCGTCCGGCGATTGTGTACGGCGGGCCTGGTGGCTGGGGCGAGTATTCATTGAGCAGGATTTGCAGATTGTCTATGCCGGGCACTACTTCAATCACAGTATAATAGTCATCATAGCCCACCGCGCTGGCTTCCACCGGCTGCTCGCCGACGGAAACGTGAGGGATGGAGAAGGCTCCACCAGAGCCGGTGACGACGGGGGGCTGGTCGCCGATCTGGACACTAGCGCCGGATATGCCAGCTTCGGTGCGGGTGTCCAAAACTTGCCCACTGACGGTGACTGTTGACTCGCCACCCACCAGCACGAAGTTCACCGGGTCGTTCGCGCCGGCGGCATCGGCTGTGACCCAAACATCGGTTGAAGCCTCCAGATAGCCGACCGCCTGGCAGGTGCCATGAACCTGCTGGGCGGGAATGCCACCTATCACATAGAAGCCTTCGGTGTCAGTTGAGCCTTTAACAGCCTCGGACGGCAAGCCCCCCGGGGGTAGAAAGCTGACCAGAGCATTGACGATCGGCTGGCCGGTGTCGCCGTCAGTGACCACGCCTGAAACAGTGCCCGTCGTCTCGGTATCCACTGGCGTCATCGGTACACTAACCGCCGTGTAGCTGAACTCATTGAGAGTCAACATCTGCGACGCCGTACGATATCCCGGAGCTGTCACGGTAAGCGGCTGCTGGGGCGGGTTTTGTGAACCGAGAGGGACGTTTTCCAGGATTACCCAGTCATCTTCAAGATTGGTCTGACCTCGGACG
>JALGTD010000300.1 GCA_029821515.1 Candidatus Zipacnadia bacterium
TGACTACTATGGCGGCGGGCCGGTCGGTGTGAATGCGATAGGGGCGACGCTGGCCGAGGAGACCGACACGCTGGAGGATATGGTCGAGCCGTATCTGCTGAAGATTGGCTTTGTGATTCGGACATCACGAGGGCGGATGGCTACTCAGCGGGCGT
The DNA here is from genome assembly GCA_029821515.1 of Candidatus Zipacnadia bacterium. Taxonomy (GTDB): domain Bacteria; phylum Armatimonadota; class Zipacnadia; order Zipacnadales; family Zipacnadaceae; genus JALGTD01. The sequence goes on from JALGTD010000300.1 coordinate 156, forward strand.
ACGATCATCTGGGCATTGCCGCACCTGCGCCGGAGCCACCCGCCGGGCAAGACAATTTACCGTTTAACAACAGCTCCACGACAGACGACGGCTGATAGAGGTGACCCAATGTACAAGCGAATTCTGGTGACACTGGATCAATCCGAGCTGGCCGAGCAGGCCCTGCCCCACGCGGTGGCTATTGCCAAGCACATGGATGCGGTCGTCGAGCTGCTGTCGGTGGTACCGGTCCTGGACGACGAGCTGGTGCAGGCCGTTGGTAGTGCCTTCGACTGGGAGGCCCAGAAGCAGGTGACTGAGGACTACCTGCAGGGTATTCAGGCACGCGTGGCAGACGAGGGGCTGCGCTGCACCACCGCGGTCCGGCAGGGCGATGTCGCCGATGAGATCATCCGCTACTGCGGGGAGGTGGGCCGAACACTTGTGGTGATGTGCACTCACGGCCGCTCGGGGCTGGGTCGCTGGGTCTACGGGAGCGTGGCCGAGCGCGTCCTGCGCTACGCCGACGTCCCCGTCCTGCTGGTGCGGGCGGAGGAAGAGGAGTAGCCGACCTTAGGGCAGCAGCGTGGTGCGGTCCCAGTAGAGCAGATCCGCGTCGGGGCCCTCGCCGCCTTCAGCGCCGTCAGCCCCCAGACTCCATAGGTCATAGGGCCGAGGCGGATCCCCGGGTCCGGGCGTAACATACAGAAACTCCCGCCCCCAGGCATCCTTTATCACTTCGCGATTCTCCAGATACGGGCCACGCCAGTTGGGGGGCACAGGGGGGGCCGTCGGGGACTCAAGCAGCGCTTTCAAGCCCTGTTCGGTGGTGGGAAAGAATCCACTGTTGTCTATGGTGTACTTGGCCAGAGCGTCGGCGGTGGCCTCAAGGTGGTTGATGGTGAGGCGACGTTGGTCAGTGGCAGTGCCGGTGACGGTCAGCCTCATCAGCAGAAAGACCAGAGCAATTAGCAGGCCGACTATTATGACCGTCTCCCAGGCAGTGAAACCGCCGCGCAAATGGTAAGCTGGCTTGCTCGTCGCTGTGTGCTCCAACGAATCCTCCGACTATTGCTGTGATGCTGATTGTAGCTACCTACGGTGTTACGGGTTCAGCCTGTTGCCCTGCCTTGTTCATATATTCGTGGGCCTGATACATAAACGCTTCCAGCCGGATCTGAGTGGTAGCCTGCTCATCTCCGTCGTAGACCATATTCAGGAAGGGAATGTTATTGAAATCACGCCGCACCTTCTTCAGTATCGCGTGGGAAATAGTGCCCGGCATGCAGGTAAAGGGCATAACGGATACTATTCCGCTGAGGCCCTTTTCGGCGAAGTCCACTGTCTTACCTACCGTCATTATCGCCTCGCCCTCGAAGCTGCAGTGCACGTAGGACGAGGCCAGCGAGAGCACCTCCGCGGTGCTGGGTTCCTCGGCATTGTGCAGGAAGCCGTCGAAGGCGGCGGCAAGTTGGTGTTCGTCTCTCTGCATAATCCGGTCGGCTATCAGATTCTTGAACCACAGCCACCACTGGCCGTCGAGCTTGGCGCGCATGCCCCGGCGGAAGTTACGGTACAGGAACCATTCGTTGACCGGTGCCATTCGTTGACCGGTGCTGTCCACACCTCGCCACCAAGGGCTTCAATCTTGCTGATCAGATTCTGATTACTGAAGCTGTTGGAGCGGATGTAGAATTCGCCCACCAGCCCGATACGCGGACGCTGCCGCGTGCGCTCAATAGGCACTTGCTTAAACTCACTTACGCTCTGCGTCAGGGCTGTGGAGATAGTACCGTCATTTGTAATGGCATCGGCAACGCCTTCGACGCCCCGCCAGAAAGCCTCCTCGGCAGCCCCCGGCTGAGTCTCATAGGGGCGCAACTGTAGCAAAGCCTTCTCGAGCATATCAATGGCCACCATGCCCTGCCAGGCACTGCGTAGCAGATCATTACCCACGATGCCGAGGTCCTTGAAGAAATTACCAGCTTGGTTGGGAGCATAGATGGGCACATCAGGATAGCCGGCATCGTCCAGGACCATTCGCTGCAGAGTCTGCGCGCCTGGTATACTTAATCATATCGCCGGTCGTCACAATGCAAGGGAAGCACTCTTTGCCGGAAGTGTACTTGCGCCCCCAGTAGATGGTTTCGTCGTCAGGCTCGGGTAACACCGCCGCATTTACCCCGCAGGCCTGGATGGCGGCGGCCAGCGCGTAGGCGTGCGCGCTCATATTGGGTATCAGGATGGTGCGGTCCGTGGCCGGCTCGATGCTGAGGGGTCGGAACTGTCGCCCTCTTTCAAACTGGCGGTCACGGGTCGAGCGCAGGCTGTCCAGGAAGGCCTCGCAACGGGTTATCATCCCGGCATCGGCGCTGTGCTCATCCATCTCGAGGGTCAATGACGGCTCGTTGCCCAGACGCTCCTTGAAGAACCGGATCAGAAATGAGTCCGGCCCGCAGCCAAAGTTGGTCAGATAAATGGAGTGCAGCCGGTCGTCGTGAGCGATTATCTCAGCCGCCGACAGAATCTTCTGACCGTAGCCCCAGAACATATTGAAC
>JALGTD010000073.1 GCA_029821515.1 Candidatus Zipacnadia bacterium
AGACCAATCAGGCCCACCCGACTGGTCAGAATGTAGTGCTGTGGGATGGGCGCGGAGATGCCGGCAGCAGTGTGCCCAGTGGCCGATATCTGACCCAGATCGAAGCCAACGCCACCAACGGCACCACCGCCCGCGCACTGCGTACCCTGAACGTAACGCGCTGACCGATGCTAACGGCTCTCTCCCCCAGCAAGCCTTTGTCCCCCGTAATACGTAGCGTAGATTCTCCTGGATAGTTGACGGAGGGTGCTATCAGCTTAGATTTCGCATTTGCCACGGGGAGGTAGAAGGCTGCAGCACCGAGAAACTGTCATACCTCAACACTGGCCATCCAACAGGGGGCATAGTGGCAGGTCTACGCTGGTGCCCGCGAGATCAGTGAAACCGAGGTGGCCCGGACAGCGTTTTGACCAGGAGGACAATAAGGAGACCGAAATGAAAATGAGTATGTCCTCAAAAGAGCGGATGATTGCTGCTATTCGCTGCCAGGAAGTGGACCATATTCCCCTGGGGCAACTGTTTCACAGCACTGTGCTGAGTACACCTGTTGCCAAGCGATGGGGCAACCAGTTCCAGCGAGCGGAGGTGCTGAAGAACCTAGGGCTAGATCCAGTGATTGACATCTGGATGCCGACTCCAGAGTCGCCAACCGAGATCGCGGTGCACAAGTGGCAGGAGGACGACCCCGACGGGCCCGATGTGCTGCTCTGTGCCGAGTATGAGACGCCAGCAGGGAAGCTTATCCAGAAAGTCCGGAAGACCCGCGACTGGTACCACCCCACCCACTACCGATTCTTGCCGGACTGGCAAGGTCACGCTCATCGGGAGCCAAATGAGTTCGACGAGATAGACATGATGGATGACTGGTTCACCCGTCGTTACAAGGTGCCCTTGATCAGTGGCCCCGCTGATTTGGACAAGCTCGAATATCTGCTGCAGCCACCAATCGGACCAGCCCGGGACGAATGGATAGCAAACGCCCGCAAAGCTCAGCAGTACGCCGATGAAATGGAGCTTCTCAGCCACACTCGGCGGCTCTCCGTAGGGGACTGGTTTATGTGGCTGTGTCTGATTGAGGAGTTCTTGTACGCTATGATCGAACAACCTGACTATGTCTCGCGCTTCTATGAGATTATTCAGCGCTACAATCGAGAAATACTGGAATTGGTACTCGAGGCCGAGCCCGACGTCGTCCAATATCGCGGATGGTACGATACGCCGGATTATTGGGGCCGGGAGCGCTATCAACAGATCCTGCAGCCACACATAGAGGAACTGGGGCAAATAGTCCACGATGCCGGCAAGTTCTTCTGCGTGCTGATGCCTGAAGGTTACACCCTCTATCGAGATATCCTTGATGGGCTGCCGGTAGACGTGTACCTGGGGTTGGAGCCCCTGGCTGCTCGCAAGAGCGAGGACTTTGCTAGCATCAAAGCAGCACTTGATGAACGGCACTGTATTTGGGGCGGAGTGAACGCTCCAGTAACAGTGGGCAGGGGCAGCGACGAGGAAATTGATGAGGCGGTCAAATTTGCTGTGGAAATGCTGGGGCCGACCGGCCTCATCCTCAATGCCAGCATGTATCTTTACGATGATGACGTCCCCTGGGACCGGTTTATGGTATTTATCGAGGCCTGGCGAAGATATGCCTGAGACTCGGGATGAGGGCAATTCGAAACAGACACGTGATGCCAGGCTTTGCAGCAACCCGTAGCAGCGCTCAGGCGAAGAAGCTGCACACCGTCTCGGCCACGTACTCAATCTGCTCCTCGGACAGGTAGGGATGGATGGGCAACTGCAGAACTTCGTCGGCAGCCTGCTCGGTGACCGGAAGCTCGGCAAGATGTAGGCCGTAAGGCCGACAGGCTGGCTGGAGGTGGGCAGGCGAACGGTAGTGAGTGGCAAAGCCGATGTCGTGCTCCTCAAGGTAGGCCGCCAGGGCGTCGCGTTGCGGAGTGCGGATCGTGTAGAGGTGATAGGCATGCTCGGCCTGTGGGGCGATTGCCGGCGTGGTGATTGGCAGGCTGGCCAGCGCCTCATCATATATTGCAGCTAACTCGCGCCGCCGCTGGTTGCCCCACTCCAGCCTTTGCAGCTTGACATTAAGAATGGCCGCCTGGATTTCGTCCAGGCGACTGTTGTAGCCGATTATTTGGTGCTCGTACTTGGATGTATAGCCGTGATTGCGGAGCAGTCGAATCTGTTCGGCCAGCTTGTTGTCGCTAGCAGTAATGATTCCACCCTCGCCGTAGCCACTCAGGTTCTTGCTCATATAGAAGCTGAAGATGCCACAGTCCCCCAGGCTACCGACCATCTCTCCCTCATACGTGGCCAGATGGGCTTGAGCACAATCTTCAATCACCCGCAGGTTATGCTTCTCAGCGACGTTGTTGATAGCTGCCATGTCCGCGGGATGCCCATATACGTGTACCGGTATTATCGCCCGCGTACGGGGAGTAATTGCCTGCTCGAGCAGCTCGGGATCCAAACAGTAATGCTCAGGCTCAATATCTACGAGAACTGGCCGGGCTCCGACCAGGATGATGGCCTCGATAGTGGCAATGAATGTCCAACCAACCGTGATGACCTCGTCACCCGCCCCAATGCCCATCGCCTTGAGTGCAATAATCAGCGCGTCAGTGCCGCTGCCCACGCCAATGGCATACTCGACGCCAACCAGTTCAGCCCATTGCTGCTCCAGGCTCTGGACATTCGGTCCCAGAACGAGCTGCATTGAGCTGAGGGCTTCATCAATTGCTTCAGTCATTTGGGGCTTAAGCGCTGCATATTCAGCTTTCAGATCCATCAAGGGAACTTGCACCAACGATGCCTCCGAACCTAAAATCTGGGAATCTTTCCACTCTCCCCCACCGCTTGACTGCCTGGGCGCATCTTAGGGTTTAGAGCAACAAAGCGGAGAAAAGTTGCATAATGTTAGCCAAAGGCTAAACCAACTGTGCGCAGATAGGGGTCCCACTACGAGGTTTATTCGGCAACTGGCACCTGGCGTACACTAATCACATCAATCAACTTCTGGAGGCGGTCCATCAGACGGTCCAGGTCCAGGCGGCTGGCAATATCGAGGGTGAGCAGCAGGCGGGCGAACTCGCGGCCTTCGGCGTTGACCTGGGCGGCGACGATGTTGATGTCGCAGTCGCTGACGATGGCCGTTATGTGCGAAAGCAGACCGACCCGGTCGGAGGCGATGATCTCCAGGCAGGTGCGGAACCGGGCTTCGCTGTCGCCTGTCGCCCACTCCAGACTAATCAGCCGCTCAGGATCTTTCTGTTGCAGATACTGTAGATTCTTGCAGGCGTTGCGATGTACACTGATCCCCGACCCGCGAGTAACATAGCCAGTAATCTCATCACCGGGCAGAGGATTGCAGCACTGCGCCAGCCGGCACTCCAGGCCGCGAATCCCTTCGACCGAAACCAGCATTGTCTCATCAGCGGGCGGCGCAGCAGGTGCCGCCGGCAGGCTCAGCTCAACCTCTTCGGTGAGTGTTTGCGGGCGCCGATCAAGCCCCTCGATAAGATGATCAGCAACCGTGCCCGGTCCAACTTCTCCGTAGCCGATCGCTCCCAGCAGGCTGTCAACACTGGGATAGTTCAAATGTTCGGCAATCGGCGCCAGCAGCTTTTCGTCAAGTGTTTTGCTGGCCAACTCCTTGCTTTTCGCGAACGCCTCCGCTAGCTGCTGGCGGCCGTTGCGGATATTCTCCTCTTCGGCCTGCAGGCGCAGGAACTTGCGAACTTTGGCCTTGGCCCGACTGCTTTTGATTATGCGCAGCCAATCGCGACTGGGCTGAGCGTGGGGCGAAGTGATGATCTCGACAATATCGCCATTCTGGAAACTGTAGTCCAGCGGCACCATTCGACCGTTGACGCGGGCCCCGGTACAGTGGTCACCCACTTCGGTATGAATCCGGTAAGCAAAGTCAATCGGCCCCGCGCCACCGGGCAGGTCAACTACATCGCCGTCGGGGGTAAAGACAAATACCTGATCCTGAAACAGGTCAAGCTCCAAAAGCTCCAAGAACTCATGGCTTTCCTCCAGGTCGGTCTCCAGGTCCAGCATCTGCCGCAGCCAGGAGATTTGCTCGTCGAGCTGGGGGTCACTGTCTTCTTCTTTATATCGCCAGTGGGCAGCCACGCCGTACTCCGCTTGCTGGTGCATCTGCTCGGTACGGATTTGAATCTCCATCGGCTGTTTATTCGGCCTAAAGACCTTTGTGTGCAGCGACCGGTACTTATTGGATTTGGGCTTGGCAATATGGTCAGCAAACATACCCGCCACCGGCATCCACAGTGAATGCACCACGCCCAGGGCGGCATAACAGTGGTCAACCGTGTCAGTAATTACCCGCAGCGCAGTCAGATCGGCAATCTGACCAAAATCAATCTGCTGCTGCTCCATTTTCCGATAGATGCTGTAAATGTGCTTGGCCCGTCCCTCAATTTCAGCAGGCACTTTCGCCTCGTCCAGTGCTTCCTGTAGCTCGCGTTGAACCGACTCCAATTGGGCCACTCGGGCCTCGAGACTGTGGCCCAGTTTTTCGACGATGTCCCAGTAAGCTGTCGGTTCCAGATACTTCAGAGATAGGTCTTCCAGCTCCCCGTTGATTTGCGACATTCCCAGCCGATGAGCCAACGGAGCAAAGATGTGAAGGGTTTCGCGGGCATTGCGCTGGCGATCCTCTGGCTCCAGGGGCTCCAGGGTCCGCATATTATGCAGCCGGTCGGCCAGCTTGATGAGAATCACGCCAATATCGTCAGCCATGGCCAGGAACATCTTGCGCAGGTTCTGGGCCTGCTGCTCTTGCCGGCTGGAGAAGTCAAGCCGCGTCAACTTGGTCACGCCCGCCACCAGGTGGGCAACGCGCTTGCCGAACTGCCGTTCAATGTCAGCGATGGCGACGCCGGTGTCTTCCACGGTATCGTGCAGCAGCGCAGCGGCGACGGCCACCGGGTCGGCCTGAATCTCGGCGAGGATATTAGCCACCGCCAGCGGATGGCTGATGTAGGGGTCTCCCGTCAGTCGCTCCTGGCCAGCGTGGGCCTTCTCGGCAAACTCATAGGCCCGGCGCAGCCGGTCACCATCTCCGGATGCTGAATACTCAGCTACGCGCTTAATTAGTGTATCAATGTTTGGTTGCTCTGCCATCTTCGTATCAATGCACTCCCAAGCGCCACATAGCCCTGGATCCTCTTACCTACATATTATCCTGTAATGAGCCGTAGCGCAACGGGCAGTCTTGACAGAGCAGAAACAGTGCAGTAGACTGGCAGCACAAGTGCAAACAGAGATTCGCACACCCGAAGAGGTCCGCCAGATGCCGCTTAGCCCCCGTACACACTGGCTGAGGCGGCATTTCGATTTCCGACCGAGTAAGTCGCTGGGGCAAAACTTCCTGGTTGATGCCGGTGCCGCCGGGCAGATAGTCCAGGCGGCTGAACAGTTCGGCCCGCAGCGTATCGTGGAAGTGGGAGCGGGCCTGGGCGCGTTGACGCTACCGCTGGCTGCCAGTACCCGGGAAATCATCGCCTTTGAGACGGACCGCCAACTTTGTAATATTCTCGACTGGCTGTTAGGCGATGTCGAGCGGGTGCAGATACATCAGGCCGATTTTCTGAAGGCTGACCTAACCAAGCTGGGTGGTCCCGACAGCGTAGTGCTCGGCAACTTGCCCTACTACATTACTTCGCCCATTCTGGAGAAGGTCTTTCAGAGCCAGCCCCGCTTCGCCGCAATGGTCATCACTGTGCAGCAGGAAGTCGGGCAGCGCCTGCAAGCGAAGCCGGGCACCAAACAATACGGCTCTTTGACAATATTTTGCCGCTACTATGTAGCCCAGATAGAGACATTGGCGACGCTACCGCCCCGGGTTTTCTGGCCGCCGCCGCAGGTCACCTCGCAGGTACTGTGCATGACACTGCGCGGCGCTGCTCCGGAGGGAGTAGCGAGTGAAAATGCTTTTTTCACTGCAGTGCGCAGCGCCTTCGGCTATCGGCGCAAGACCCTGCGCAACTCCCTGAAGACATCGCAGCGGCTCGACTTATCTATCGAACAGATTGACGCTGCCCTGGCCGAGGCTGGTATTGACGGCAGCCGCCGAGGTGAGACGCTTGACTTTGACGAATTTGTCGCCCTGGGTAACGCCGTCTATCATCTCAGCGAGGCTACCTAACAATGCCGGAGACCGGTGCCGAGATAAAGCTGCGTGCTTCTGCCAAGGTCAACCTGACTCTGGAGGTTCTGGGCGAGCGCCGCGACGGCTATCATGAGTTGCGCAGCCTGGTGCAGTGCATTTCGCTGGCCGATGAATTGACGCTGCGGCCAACTGCCGAGGGCATAACAGTCAGCGTCTGTGGCGAGTGGGCTCCCGCAGGTCCGCAGAATCTGTGCCACGCCGCTGCCACGACATTTATTAAGCAGGTCGGCAGTCCCGGTGGCGTGGCAATTCAGCTCACCAAGCATATTCCCGCCGGCCGGGGACTGGGGGGAGGGAGCAGTGACGCAGCGGCAACGCTGCTGGGGCTGTGTGAGCTGGTCGAAGAACCACCCTCCCGACCGGAGCTGCACCAGATGGAGGCAGAAATAGGCAGCGATGTGCCCCTGTTTTTGGCTGGTGGGACGGCAGTGATATCGGGGCGCGGCGAACAGGTTCAGAGCATGGTCGGTCGGTGGGGAGACGGGGCACTGGTGGTGGCCTGGCCCGATTTTGGCGTCCCTACCATAGAGGCGTATGAGCTGCTGGAACGCGACGACTTCACTGACGGCGAGATCACTGCCGCTGCGCAGCACGCACTGGCAGAGGGACGGCTCGATGCCGAGCGGCACCTATTCAACTGCTTTCAGCGAGCTGTCTGCTCACGGTGGCCGCAAATCGCCGAGTTGCAGGAGGATATAACCCGGATAAGCCGGGCGCCGGCGGCGCTGTCGGGTTCCGGCTCAGCGGTTTTCTGTATACTGCCGAGTCTAACCGAGGCCGAGCAGATAGCCGCCGCAGTTGACCAAGCCGGCTATGGGGCAGTCGCAGTCCGACCTGTTGAGTATGGAGCACTGCTGGTAGAAAGCTGACAGGAGTAGACTATGAGTGAGCCAAAATCGGTGGCGGCCATAGTACTGGCCGCAGGTACCAAATCCGAACCGGTCAGCCAGACCAGTGGTCTGGCCCACAAAGCCATGCTGGAGGTGGGCGGCCAAGCGATAGTAAATCGGGTGGTCAATGCACTCCAGGCGGCGCAACTTACTTGTCAGTGAAGTGGTGGTAGTGACTGCGCCTGACTCACCGGTGCAGGGGATCCTGGCGGAGGGCACAGCCCGAATTGAGGCAACCGGCGAGAGCTTCGTGGACACAATTATGGCGGGGCTGGAGTACTACAAGGACTACCAGAAGACTCTACTGGTCACCGCGGACCTGCCGCTGTTGACCGCTGAGGCCGTGGATCATTTCGTTGCTGAGGCACTCGACAGCGGCGCAGAATTATGTTACAGTATGGTAAGTGGCCAGCGAGCAGAGTCATTATATAAGACAGCCGGCCATGTCCTGGTACGCCTGCGCGACGGGACATTCACGGGTGGTAACCTGGCGCTAGTCAGTTGTCAGTTCGTGCAACGCGAACAGCAACGACTCAAGCAGGCATTTGCCAGCCGCAAGAATCCCATTCGCCTGGCCCGACTTCTGGGAGGGCGTTTCATATTCCAGTATTTGCTTGGCCGCCTGACGGTGGCAGATATCGTGCAGCGGGCCAACAAGATATTGGGGTGTAAGGCTATGGTGGTCAACTCACCATACCCCGAAATATCTTTTGACGTAGACAAGCCTGAACACATTGCTATCGCTAGGCAACACCTACAATAAAGATAAAGTTGGGGCGTAGCCAAGTGGTAAGGCACGGGACTTTGGATCCCGTATCGCAGGTTCGATCCCTGCCGCCCCAGCCAGAACTTAGATACGGCATAGACTATTCACTGTGGCTAGATTAACAGACCAGTGTCAGACTCGGCAAAGGGGTGTCTGAATTGCTCTACGGCCAGATGCGACTGTTCTGTGGTAACGCAAATTTGCAGTTGAGCGAAGCCATCGCTATCCAGCTCAATACAAAGCTGGGCGATATGAAAGTCGGTCGGTTCGCCGACGGCGAGGTAGCCGTAGAGGTCAACGAAAGCACCCGGGGCATGGACGTTTTTGTCATCCAGCCGACCTGTCGGCCGGTCAATGAGAATTTGATGGAACTGCTGGTGATGCTGGATGCCTTTAAGCGGGGCAGTGCCGGGCGCATTGTGGCAGTGTTGCCCTACTATGGCTATGCTCGCCAGGATAAGAAGGCTAAAGGGCGTGAGCCGATCAGCGCCAAGTTGGTTGCCGATCTCATTACTCAGGCCGGTGCCGACCGGGTTCTGGCCGTGGACCTGCACAGCGACCAGATCCAGGGGTTTTTCGATATCCCGGTGGATCACCTGCCCGCCCGCCGCATTATGGCCAACTACTTCATCGAAAAGGGCCTGAAGGGGGACGATGTCATAGTGGTAGCCCCGGATCCCAATGCCACCCGCGAGGCCATGGAGATGGCCGATGAGCTACACGCCACGATCGGGGTAGTGGCCAAGCGCCGCCCCCGCGATAACGAAGTCAGCGTGGTAGAGGCTATCGGCGAGCTGGCCGGCAAGCGCGCGATAATGCTGGATGATATGATTGATACCGGCGGAACGATGGTGCAGGGCGCCCGGCTGCTGCGAGAGCACGGCGCTGCTCAGGTGCATTGCGCGGCTACACACGCGGTGCTGTCTGATCCTGCCTGCCAGCGGCTGGCCCAGGATGTAGTGGACAGCGTGGTGGTGACTAACTCAATCCCCATCCCGCTGGAGAAGCGACTTGATAAAATGGAGATTCTCAACCTGGCGCCGCTGCTGGCCGAAGCGATTGACAATATCCACAAGGATGCGTCAGTAAGCGCAATCCTGGCCAACCGCATTGCCCACCAGAAGCGAATGTTTTGAAAGCACAACAGCCCAATTAAAGTCAAATCGACAAAGCAGGAGGCAAGTATAGATGGAACAGGTAATAATCGAAGCCGAGCGGCGCGAGGAGTTTGGCTCCGGGCCGGCTCGACGACTTCGCGAGCAAGGGATAGTCCCAGGGGTCGTCTACGGAATGGGCAAAGAAACCCTGCCAATTGCGGTGCCAGCAGTTCAACTCCGAGAGGCTCTGCGCACTGATCAGGGGATTAATGTCCTGCTGGAACTACAGATCGCGGACGTCGAGATTGAACAGGAAGCTGCGGCGATCATCAAGAATATCCAGCGTCATCCTATCAGCCGTGACCCGGTAAGCGTAGATTTTCAGTGGATATCACTGGCTGAGACCAGCACCTTCAGCATCCCCATAGAAGTCGAGGGTATAGCCCCGGGCGTTGAGCAGGACGGCGGTGTGGTGGACCAGGTCATCCACGAAGTGGAAGTGCGATGTCTACCCACCAATATTCCCGACCACCTGGTGGCCGACATCACCGACCTGATGATCGGCGACACTATTCACGCCGAGGCTCTCCAGGCCCCGGAAGGCGTCGAAATCCTGGTTGACCCCGCTGAGACGGTGGTGAGCATCGCCGCGCCCATCAAGGAGGAAGACCTGGAGGTGCGGGTGGACGAGCTACTGCTTGAGGGTCTCGAAGAGCTGCCGCTCGAAGAAGAGCTGGAACTGGTCGAAGGCGAAGAGCCTGAGGAAGCTGAGGAAGAAGCCACCGAAGAAGAGAGCGAGTAGCTGACGGCTGCCAATAAACTTTCCGATCTGTGGGGGAATTCCTTGTTCTGCGGCGCTGTTCAAAGCCAAAATGCTTTGTTTTGACAGACCGTATGGGCAATATCCTCACCCGGCAGGGACTCAATCTGCTCAACCAACCAAGGGCAATGAGGGCACCTCCAGTGTGCTGCATCATCGGCTTAGGCAACCCCGGACCCAAGTACGCAGAAACCCGGCATAACGTCGGGTTTCGCGTGATTGACCTGCTGGCCGCCCGCCACCAGTTCCCCACCCCTCAACGCATGCTGCAGGCGATCATCGGGAAGGGCGAAATCCACAATAGCCAGGTGCTGCTGGCCAAGCCAATGACCTTTATGAACGAAAGTGGCCGGGCCGTCGGCCGTCTTTGCGTCCACTTCGACCTTCTACCAAGTGACCTCTTGGTCATTTACGACGACATCAACATTGACCTGGGCATGCTGCGGCTGCGCCGCGAGGGCAGCTCCGGCGGCCACAAGGGCATGCAGTCGGTCATTGACCACCTGGGCACGGAGCAAATCCCCCGCCTGCGGCTGGGGATTGGACGGTTGCCACCGGAAGCTGAGGCCCGCGGCTTTGTCCTCGCCCCCTTTGCGAAGGACGAAGAGGAAGTGGCCCAACAACTAATTGAGCAAGCAGCCGATGCAGTCGAATACTTGCTGGCCGAGGGCATAGAGACTACGATGAGGCGGTTTAACAGCTAGCGCCTGCTGCGTTGACCTATTCGCCGCGCGATAGGGCCCCGGGGATATCTTTATGAATGAGTCCGATCGCAGCACAGCACGCGGTACCGTCAAGCTAGTCATGGCTCAACTGGTTATGGCGGGCTGCGGCGTGGCCACTCACATCTACCTGACCCGTACCCTGCAGCCAAAGCTGTACGGCGTGCTGGCCGTCGTGACCTCAGTAATTATCTGGTGGGAAGCAGTCGGCGAGGCGCTGGTGCGCAACGCCACCACCCGCTTCGTGGCCGAAGCCGGGGAGCGATGGCCAGGCGTAGCCAGCTCGGCGATACGCACCACCCTCGGCTGGGGCGCTGTGCTGGTGATACTGGGCGTGGTGTCGGCACCACTGGTAAGCGAAATGCTGGGCGACCCCGATCTCGTTCCTTATCTGTGGCTGTTCAGCGCCGACCTGGCATTGTTCCCGCTGTTTATTGCTCTGGCCGAGGTGCTGGCCGGGCGACGGAAATACAGCTTCTATGCCGGCTCGTGGGCTATCTACTGGCTGGCCAAAGCTGCCCTGGTCATCGTCCTGGTGGCGCTGGGTCTGTCGGTGCAAGGCGCTATCATCGGCAGCGTCCTGGCCTCGGTAGTGGGTGTGGCAGTGACGTGGCTGTGGAGCGGTGCGCCACTTCGGTCCGGGACAGTGCCGACGGGGAAGCTTGTACTGTTCGGACTGCCGCTGGCCGGCATTGCTCTGATGCGCCGCACCGTCCAGAATATGGACCTGTGGTTCATCACCCGCGTGCTACCCGGTTACAACCAGGCTGGCTACTACGGCCTGGCCCAGTATATCTCGCGGGCGCTAATGATGCTGCCGGTGGCGGCCTCCGGCGCGGTCTTTCCCACACTTACCCAGGCCATCTCCCAGAGAGACGAGGCCCGTTGCCGCCAGCTCATCTGCCAGTCGTTCCGCTTCACGCTGATTATTATGGTCGCCGCAATTGCCGTGCTTGTCAGCAGTATGCACGAACTGATTGTGCTGGTATTCGGAGGCGACTTCGCGCCCGCCACATATCCAGCCATCTACCTGATGTTCGCGGCGTTGCTCTTCGCTATGGAGTTCATCGCCAGGACCGTGCTGGTCTCAGCAGGTAAACCGGCGCTGTGCCTCGCTGCGTTCGCTCCCGTCGTACCCATCAACATTCTGTTGAACTACGTGCTGGTCACTCGCTATGGAATGATCGGAGCCAGCCTGGCGACGACTGCCACGGCGGCGTTGGCCGCTGCCATACTCACATCCCTGGTCTGGCGCGAATTTCGAGCACTACTAGCGCCGCTGACCGTCCTTCGTACGCTGCTAGCCGGAGGCTTGATCTACCTGGTCGGTATCCACATTCCCGTCACCGGCTGGGTGGCACTATTCAAGTGCTTGGGCCTGGCCGTCTCCTACGGCCTGATCCTTATGCTGATGGGCGAGCTACGCAAAGACGACCTGACGCCAGTGGCCTTCTGGCGTAGGGGATAACAAGCTATCAAATTCAGCAATTGCTCATACCACTTATCCTAAAGTCCATCTGAGACCAACCAAGTCGGACTCGTCTAAGGCACCGCAATCCTCACCCAATATACCC
>JALGTD010000074.1 GCA_029821515.1 Candidatus Zipacnadia bacterium
TTAGCCTGCACTCTGCTCTATAGCTGAATTGATTTGGTTCTTCATCTCCACGGTTGCAGCCTGGGCCGCCTGCGCAAATTCAGTGGGCGGCAGATTCCTCTTCTCGTAGGCGAAGATGATGCCGCGCGAGGAGTTGACAATGGCACCCAGCCCGCGCTCATCGAAGGCCGCGGCCACGTCCTGGGCGGTTGCGCCCTGCGCGCCGTAGCCAGGGACGAGGAAGGGTGTCTGCGGCAACCGGGCGCGCAATTCGGCGAGCTGTTCCGGATAGGTGGCGCCGACCACCGCGCCCACCGACGAGTAGCCGTACTCGCCGATCAACTCGGCTCCCCAACGTGCCACCAGGTCAGCCATCTGCTCATAGACCAGTTTCCCGCTATCACTCAGCCGCAGGTCCTGCAGTTCACCAGACGAGGGGTTGGAGGTCTTGGTCAGCACAAACAGTCCGCGCGCTTCTGCCGCCGCAGTCTTGACGAAGGGGATCACCCCGTTGCTGCCCAGATAAGGATTGACGGTGATAGCGTCTACCGGCGCGTCGTCGCGCAGATAGGCCCGGGCGTAGGCGTCGGCGGTCGAGCCGATGTCGTTGCGCTTGCCGTCGAGTATGACCAGCAATCCCGCCTGCCGGGCATAGCGCATTACCGACCAGAGTACCGGCGACGCTGCCTCACGCAATGCCTCAAAGTAAGCTGCTTGCGGTTTTACCGCAATGCAGTGCTCGGCCACAGCGTCAATAATCCCGCAGCAAAACCGCTCGACCGCTTCGCCGAGCCTGTTGCCTTCGAGCAAGTGCGTGGGCAGGCGGTCTGGGTTGGGGTCCAGTCCGACACAGACACGGCTGCCCTTGTCCAGGACAGCCGCAGATAGTCTATCGGCAAAGTTATCAGCTTTCACGGTTCCCTCCGCATAACTGGATTTGGTTTGATTATAGCCTGCCAGACTGGCCTTCGTCAATGCGGAGCGCTCAACGTGGGCCGACCATCATAGGATTCCCCAGCTACCATTGATACAACGCACGGCACTCCTCCTTCATCTGGGACACACTCATCCTGCCCACGCGGTCCGAGGCCAGGCAGGGCATCACATAGGGCCCCTCGGGAACGACTGCTACGGTGGCGTCAGGGCCGTGCTCGGCCAGTGCTCGCTCCAGCCCCACCTCCACGCTGCTTACCGGTTCCACGAAAAGCTGGCGCTGTTGCTCAGAGGGGATGCCGGTCGAATAGTTGTATATCTTATGTTCACGCAAAATCTTCTCGAACTGGTGCAGCGCCCACTGGTCAATATGATTCTCGTCCGTGGCCAGGGCATGTTTGACGTACTCGTGGGGGTCGTCCACACTCAGCATCAGCTCGATGTATTCTTCATTGCCGATACCCTCGGCGTTCTCCTGGCAGATGATGATGGTGCCGCCGGAGCAGGTGATTTGCGCGGCGGCGGTGGCGGCCTTGATGGCCTGGTAGAAGGTCAGGTCCAGCGGATAGCCGGCATTGGAAGTAATGGTGATGTCAACTGGCTCGTCCAGGACGATTTTGGACTGCTGCTCGGCAAGCGCCATGGCCGCAAACGGTGCCTCCGCCAGATGGCCGCAGAATATCCCGGTCAGCTCCCGTTGCTCGTTGAGGGTGCAATTGACCGTGAAGTCAGCACCTCCCGCCAGCCGCGCGACGTGCCAGGCCGCGGCGTCGGCCACATTTGTGCCAATATTTCCGGTGATGGCGGCGGGATCTTCAATGATTTGGGGGCTATGAAACCCCAGGATAGTATCGGTCGCTGCAAGTCCCGGACAGATTGCTTTCCGCCCGCCGGAGTAGCCAGCAAACAGGTGGGGCTCAACCAATGAGACCAGAATCTTCAGGTCTGCCTCGACATAGCGACGGTCGATCAATACGGGTATTTCACCCGGGGTTGTGCCTATGTTCACGTGAGAGGCGTGGTCGCGGGCCTGGTGGCTTGCGACATGATAATTGGCCGCAATTTCTCGCCCCAGCATTGCCACCACTTCTGCCTCGGTGGCCACCCGGTGCAGCCCGGTTGCTACCAGGATTAGAATATCGTCGCGCCTCAGCCCGGCGCTTTCCAGTACCGCCAGAAGGGGGTGAACTAGCAGTTCATTGGGCACCGGCCGGGTGACATCGGATATCACAATGCAGGCGTCACGACGCCCCGTAGCTAGCTCGGCCAGAGGCGGGGTGCCTATTGGTTCACGCAGGCCCTGCTGAAGCTGCTTGCCCGGCTCGGTTAGTTGGGGAGCTGGATTGAGGTGCAGGATCTGAACGTTGGGGGCGTCGGGTAGCTTAATGTCGAGGCCCTCGCGCCCGTACCTCATCTTCACTGTCATTTATAAATCCTCGCCAGTCGTGCTCAATTGTGGAGTTTATTCTAGTCTCGCCACCGGCGGCTGTCAATAAACTGATATCGCGCCGCCTGGGGAAGGGCGCCTTCGGTGCAGTAGCGAAAGGGTGGGCAGGGATCCTTTATAGGAGGGATGATATGAAATTCAACACCGAGTACCTGTGGTTCAATACCGACCGGAAGCGCGACTACGTCAATATCACCGGCGAGGTAGCCGATGCAGTCGCCGAGAGTGGAGTAGAGGAGGGGATGGTGCTGGTCTCAGCGATGCATATCACTGCCGGCGTCTATGTCAACGATGCCGAGTCCGGGCTGATTCAGGATATTGACGAGTGGCTGGAGGAGTTGGCCCCGTTTGATCCTGACTATCGCCACCATCGCACCGGCGAGACTAATGGCGACGCCCACTTGAAGAGTCTGCTTATTCACCACGAGGTCATCGTCCCGATTACCGAGGGGCAGCTTGACTTAGGCCCGTGGCAGCAGATTCATTACGCCGAGTTCGACGGCCAGCGCCGTAAGCGTGTGATCATCAAGGTGATGGGCGAGTAGCTCGACTGGCCCTTAGGTTAGCTGCCGGCTGTTGCCAGGGCGAGCCTGCGCCGCTCGGCGATAGGTTCGGTTGAGCGGCTGGTTGCCACGGCATGCTCATAGCAGTGACTGCACAGCACCTGACAGTTGCCGATCGTCCCCGGACCGGTAGGTTCGATGTGGACGGCCCGCCAGCCGTCACGGGCAAGCTCGTCCTGCGCCGTCCAGCGCAGAATCTGTCGACACCGGCCTTCGTCATCGCTGTGGTGCGGACAGTTCGGATCGGTGCACTGGCAGCGGTGCTGGCTGAGTTCATAGGCCTCGCGAATCACTGTGTGCGAAAATTCGTGTTGCATAGTATATCCCCCACTTCAAGGTACCCTATGTATACCCTAAAGATATAGTAAACTAAACGTAACGTGAGAGGTGAAGCTGGGGAGATATAAACAGGAAAGTAGGAACTGTCACGAGATAGGTAGGAGCGGTATTCCTGTCGCGAGCCTTGGTAGAACAGGCATCCCGCCTGTCGCTGTTAGCTACCCTCCTCTGTGGGAGGACACTCTTGCTCCGACCCTGTCCGCCGTAGCCTTCCCGTCCGCCATAGCTTTAGCGGAGGAGAAAGCGAAGGCGGGTCGCCGTCGGCTACTGCAAGCGCTTCTCTTTGCTATTGCGCTACCTCTGGCTATTCGGAAAAGAGCGGTTCCGTCTCGGCGGCGCGCCGGGTAAGTTGTTCGTGCTCAGCTTCGGTTAGCTGCCGGCAGTGCTGCGTGGCCACCAGCGCCCGCCGGAACAGCCGCATGCTCGCCGAGGGCACTATGGTCGTCACCGGTAGCGCCAGTGCGTACCACACCGCCAGCGAAATCTCCTCATTGGTGTTCAGCGGCTTGTACCAGCACTTGGGGTAGCGCTTCGGCTCACCTTCCCGGCGGAGGCGTTCCGCTATCGGCTTGATAGCCAGCACCCCAACGCCCCGCCGGTTGGCTTCCTGGAGCAGTTCAGTACCGAATCCGTGATGTTGCAAAGTGAAGCTTATGGGGAACATAACCGTATCAAAGGTAAATTCGTCCAGAGCGGCCAGCAGGTTGTTGGGGTTGTGACCGGTGATTCCCAAAAAACGGACCAGCCCCTCGGCGCGAGCCTCCTGGAAGGCCTCCAGGGCACCGCCGGGGCCCAGCGCCTGTTTGCGCTCTTCGGGATCATCCAAACCGTGCATCTGGTACAGGTCTATGTGGTCGGTCTGCAGCCGCTCCAGCGAGCGGTGCAGCTCTTCCGTTGCTCCAGCGCGGTCGCGCTTGGTCGTCTTACAGCCAATGAAGACCTGCTCGCGGCGGCCGGCCAGCGCCTTGCCGAACAGCACCTCACAGTCACCGTAGGTTGGCGCAGCGTCAATGTGGTTGACACCAGCGGCGAGCGCCTCATCCATAAGCTGGTTGACGTCTTCTTGCGACTCCCTGGTGATTGTCATTCCCCCCAGGGTAATCACCGAAGAGTGGTGTCCGGTCCGGCCCAGTGGACGATGGGGCACAGTCCCTGGTTCGGTAGACACGGCTGCCTCCAGATTAGATGCCATAAGCAGTCCTCCTATCCCGGCGGCGGCCCGGCGCACAAATTCACGACGATCCATCGCCCTCACTCCTGTCTGTTGCTCTCTGCCTGCACCTTGTCCGCTGTAGCTTTCCCGTCCGCCATAGCTTTAGCGGAGGAGGAAGCGAAGGCGGATCCTGCCGCGACATTGCCCCGCCCGCGTTAGGATGTTCCTCTGCTGTCCTTGGGCTGGGGTTGCGCTGCTGTTGTGCTGCTGTCCTGCGACAAGTTACTCATCGGCCATAGCGGCGATCACGTCCGCCCGGCTCACGATGCCCACCAGGTGCCCCGCGTCGTTGACCACCGGCACACGCTTAATGTTTCGGGCCGCCAGGTAATTGACAATCTCGCTGACCGGTGTTTCCGGCTTTACCGTAATCACGGTGCGGGTCATAAGCGATTCAACGGGGGCCTCGGCGGGCTTACCCAGTATATCCGCCTCAGTGATTATCCCTATGACCTTCGTCCTGAGACCGGTCGTCTCTCCCTCCGCGACCACGGGCATCCCGCTAATAGCATTTCTGGTCAATAACTTAGCAACTTCGCGCACCGTCGCTGAAGCAGTGGTCGTGATAACCCGCTCGGTCATAATGTCTTCGGCTGTCTTTGCCATCACTACTCCCTCCTTTGCTTACTTATTAGTCTCCACTTCATTTTCGGCAACAGCTACTCGCCGCCAGTTTATGCCGGTCCGGCGGTGGCTGTCAATTGCCCCGCCTGTCCTGAGGTTCTCGAAGGGGCCGCCGGCTTTGTCCGCCGTAGCCTTGGCGAAGGCGGATGCTGGCTCTGGGCTGCTGTTGCGCTGCCGTTGTGCTGCTGCGCTGTGCCTACGCCGTGATATCTGTCAGGTTGAGCAGGCCGTTGGTGCGCAGGGTGTCGAGGACCGCCACGGTGGCCTGCAGCGCGTTGAGCGCATCCTTGTCCTCCACCTCCACGAAGAAGGCATGCCTGCTGGTCCACTGCGTCATAGACCTGACCGCATCGCCCATAGCCGGGGTGATATAGAGGTTGGCGCGCTCGACCTCTTCGGGGTCGCCCGAGCACTCGATAATGATGCGGACATTGCCCGGCTCACTGCTGGTAAAGCTAATCCGTCCGTCCATCAGTCTCACCTCCCCTCTGGTCGTTGATTAGCTAATCGTCTATATGTTTGGTAGGAGGGACATCCTTGTCCCGATGATATGACACCAAATGTCGCGGCAGGAATGTCGCTCCTACCGATGACAAACACGTTGCCGACAAAGCCAGTCTACTAACCACTGCCCACTATCCACCAGTCATTAAAGCATATACCGACTCAGGTCGCGGTCTTCGACGACATCGGCGAGCTGCTTGTCGACGTAATCGCCGTCAATGACGATATGCTGACCGGTGATCTCAGGGGCCGTGAAGGACAGCTCGTCCAGCAGCCGCTCCAGCATCGTATAGAGCCGGCGAGCCCCGATATTTTCGGTTTGCTCATTGACCTGCTGGGCCAGCCGCGCTATCTCGGCGACGGCCTCCTCGGTGAACTCCAGGTCAATACCCTCGGTATCCAGCAGGGCGATATACTGCTTGACCAGCGAGTTATCCGGCTCGACCAGAATGCGCTCGAAGTCCTGCTGGGTGAGGCTGTGTAGCTCGACGCGCAGCGGGATACGGCCCTGCAGTTCGGGGATCAGATCGGAGGGCTTGGAGATATGGAAGGCCCCCGCGCAGATGAACAGGATATGGTCGGTATCCACCGGCCCGTATTTGGTGGTTACAGTGCACCCCTCGATGATGGGCAGAATATCACGTTGAACGCCCTCGCGGGAGACATCCGGCCCGTAGCGGCTCTCGGCTTTGCCTCCCGTGACCTTGTCCAGTTCGTCGAGGAAGACGATACCGTCCTCCTCGGCGGATTCCAGGGCGCGGCGGGCCACTTCCTGGTCGTCAATGAGCTTGTCGGCTTCCTGGTAGGTGAGGACGCGGCGGGCCTCGGCGACGGTGGTGCGCTTGGAACTCTTCTTGCTGGGGAAGATATTGCCGAGCATATTCTGCATATCCATCCCCATCTCTTCCATTCCGGCGGCGCTGAATATCTGCATGCTCTGCAGCGACGACTCCTCTACCTCAATCTCAATCTCTTCATCCTCCAGCTCGCCGGCCTCCAGGCGCTGGAGCGTAAACTGGCGGACGCGCTCCTCCTGGCGGGCCATCTGCTCGCGGCGCTGCCGTTCGGCCTCCATCTGCTCGGGATTGGAGGGAGGCTGATCTGCGCCGAAGATCTGGCTGAGCGGCGGTGTCGCTGGGCGGCCACCTTCGATGCCGGCGAGAATGTCCACCAGTCGCTCGTTGGCCCGGCGTTCGGCCTCCTCCTCGATGTCCTCAAAGGCACGCTCCTGTTCCATCCGATAGGCGATGTCCACCAGGTCGCGGATAATGGCCTCTACATCCCGGCCCACATAGCCGACCTCGGTGAACTTGGTGGCCTCCACCTTGATAAAGGGGGCGTCCGCCAGATTAGCCAGCCGCCGCGCAATTTCGGTCTTGCCCACGCCGGTCGGGCCGATCATCAGGATGTTCTTGGGAATGACCTCATCGCGCAGGTCATCGTCCAGCTCGCGGCGGCGGGCGCGATTGCGCAGGGCAATGGCTACCGCCCGCTTGGCCTTGTCCTGGCCGATTATGTAGCGGTCCAGCCGCTCGACGATCTCTTTGGGAGTCAGATAATCTATCATTAGCTACTTCACGACCTCCACTGTGATATCTTCATTAGTATAGACGCAGATACCGGCGGCAATGCTCAC
>JALGTD010000075.1 GCA_029821515.1 Candidatus Zipacnadia bacterium
CATCTGTCTGACCGCAATCATCCCCAGTACAACCCCCAACAGGTTCAGCGGTGGGGCAATCCAGTTCTGCGCACATATCAGGCTATTGATGAGATTGTCGGCCAGTGGCGAGAGCTGGCCGGTAACGACACTGTCATCATTATCGCCTCCGACCACGGTGCAAGCCTCTATAATCGCGGGCGCACCTATATGCCGAACCTGCTGCGAGCGGCCGGGCTGACCGTGGATAAGCGGCCTAAGCTCGGGGCCACAGTCGCTGCGCTGGGCCGGAAGCTGGCTGAGCAGTTGCACCAATTGTTACCCAAGGCTGTCAAGATGCGGCTTTATAATAGCTCATTGGGGCGAAGAGCGGTAGAATCGTTCTTTTCGCGACGCTTAACTGAGAATATTAACTGGGAGCAAACGCAGGCTTACTCTTACTACTGGGAGACTGCCCCGTGGGTGAATCTGCACGGTCGCCAGCCACAGGGAATAGTCGCCCCCGGTTACCAATACGAGGAAATTCGGGCGCAACTGATCGAGCTAATATCCTCGGCCCAGGATGCCGCCACCGGCCCGCCGGCTGCCAGTCGCATCTTCCGCCGCGAGGAGCTTTACCGCGGCCCACACCTGGATGTCATACCCGACATAGGAGTCTGGTGGAATCAGCAGATCACCTTGGAGGGGCCTTTGATCGCCGACTTTGAGGGGCGCCGCCTGGAGGTAGAGCCAGCTATCCCCGTACCCGGCATAACCGGCGGACATGCGCCCGACGGAACCGTAATTGTGTATGGGCCGGGAGTGCGCCGCGCTGCAAAGATTGAGCAGGCCCGCATTGAAGATATTGCTCCGACCGTGCTCAGGCTGTTGGGCCAGCCAGTGCCTGGCTACATGGACGGAGCGGCGCTGAATGAATGTTTCACTGAGCCGCTGCCGGTTAGCACTGATGCTGTGCCCGAAATCTTGGGTGATCAGCGCCAGCAAGGTCCGGCCTATCCGCCCGACGAAGAGGAGATAATCAGGGATCGACTGCGCAACTTGGGGTATCTATAACCGCCAGTGAGGAGGACGGCAGAATTGGCGTTTGACGAACAGATAATTGTTGGCCGTGAAGAGATTACGCTGGAGCCGGAGCGAACAGTGCTGGTCGGCATCGAGAACTATTCGGGCGCCAGCCACTCAGCAATGCAGGAGCTGCTGCAACTGGTGCGGGCAGCCGGCGCTTCCGTGGTGGATGTGATCACCCAGACCCGCAGCAAGCCGCACCGGGCTACGTATGTGGGAAAGGGAAAGCTGGAGGAAATCAGAGAGGCAGTCAAGGCCAATGAGGCTGATATGGTGGTTTTCAATGCCACCCTCAAGCCGGCTCAGATCAACAATATATTGGATGTGCTGGACGAGTGGAAGGTGCTGGACCGAGTGGAGCTGATTCTGGATGTATTTGCCCAGCACGCCCGCAGCCGCGAGGGCAAGCTGCAAGTGGAACTGGCCCAACTGACATACCTGCTGCCCCGACTGGTCGGTCATGGCAAGATGATGTCGCGCATCGGCGGAGGCCGCGTGCTGGGCATTGGCGTGCGCGGGCCTGGCGAGACGAAGTTAGAGACGGATCGGCAGCAACTGCGCCATCGTATCACTCAAGTCCGTCGCGAACTGGAAGAGGTGGCAAGCCGCCGGGATACCGAGCGGGAGGCGCGACGCCGCTCGGGCCTGCCAACAATCAGTATTGTCGGCTACGCTAACGCTGGTAAGTCGAGTCTGCTCAATGCATTGGTTGGCTCACAAGAGGTCGAGGCCCACGACCGTCTTTTCGAGACCCTGGACCCGACCACTCGGCGCGTAGAGCTAGGAGAGGGCGTCAAAGTACTAGCCAGCGATACTGTCGGTTTCCTGCGCAATCTGCCGCCCGATCTCATTGCAGCCTTCCGCTCCACGCTGGAAGAGGCTGTACAGGCCGATATTATAGTTGAAGTGGTTGATGCCAGTGCCCCGGAGGCACTGGAGCAGCACCGCGCCAGCCAGCAAATCCTGGGCGAACTGGAAGCATTGGACAAGCCCTATATCGCTGCCCTCAACAAATGGGACCTGGTCGAGGACCCAGAGACCGCCTGGGAGCGACTCAAGCGCTTGCCCAATGCAATACCGCTGTCAGCAACCAATGGAATGGGGCTGGAAGAATTGAGAGAATGCTTGCGCGAGCTGGTCCGCAAGCGGCGCACCGCGGCGACGATTCGCCTGCCCTATAATCAATTGGACCTGCTGGATATGATCCATCAACGGGGCCACGTGCTTAGTCAGGAATATCAACCGGACTATGTGGAAGCACAGATAGAAGTAGATTCAGAAATCTTCGGCAAGCTGCAGCCGTTTGTCGTGGCCAAAAGCTGACTGTGGAGCCGGTATAGCGCAACTGCGCCCCTGTGGTAGCTGCTTGTTCGTTGTCGGCCGTGTCACCCATTTGCGTTACCACACAATTCCAGATAGCACTGATCTGGCCGAACAGCGGAGCTCTTCACCGACCTATCTCCCCAATCTCACCGAAGTCTTCTTCTCACAGGAGGTATTAGTATGGTTCGCGGATAACATACGACTACGCCGCTGTGAATCATATACAGTAACACGGAGTATCAACAGTAAGCTCTTATGGCTTAGTTGAGGTGATTTGTCTTGAGCATCAATGACTTTGAAGTTTCCTTCCAGAAGCTGCGCTGGGTATGCGACCCAGCTAGCCTGGGAATAGAGAGTACCGCTGAATTGGCGCTGGCAGCCGAGCCCATTGGCCAGGAGCGGGCCGTGGCTGCGGTTGACTTCGGGGCGACTATTACCAGTGAAGGGTACAACATTTTTGTGCTGGGGCCAGTGGGGTCAGGGCGGACGACCCTTACCCGCCAGATGCTGGAGGCTATTGCCGCCGAGCAGCCGACGCCTTCTGATTGGTGCTACGCGCACAACTTCCACAATCCACGCTCGCCGGTGGCTCTACAGTTAGACCCCGGAGACGGACGACGGCTGGCCGATGACGTTGACGAACTCATTGAAGATATAACCCAGGCCATCGAGCACGTCTTCGACAGCGACGAATATCAGGATCAGCGTGATGAACTCTTGCGTGAATTCCGCGAAGAGCGCGCCCGTGAGATGCAGGGATTTGAGAAGAAGGCGGAAGAGGCTGGCTTTACCATCGGACGCAGTCCCGGGGGTCTGGTTGTCGCCCCGGCCCCCGAAGGCAAGGTAATCACACCCGAACAGTACAAACAGATGAGCGAAGAAGAGCGCGACGAGTTAGACAAAAAGCGTGAGCAACTCCAGGACGAACTGGTGGATCTTGTGCAGGTAGTGCACCGTCGCGAGAAGGAAGCGCGCAAGGCCTTGCGGCAACTTGACCGGCAGACTATTCAATTCGCCACCAGCCACCTGATTGACGACCTGATCCAAGAATACAAAAAATGCGAAGCGGTGGTCGAACATTTTCAGCAAATGAAAGACGATCTGGTCGAGAACGTCGCCCGTTTCCGTGACGGAGAGGAGCATACTCCGTCGTTCCCCGTTCCCGAGGCCTTTATCGGCGCTGCATACACGCCCTACGATCGATACCGGATTAATGCCCTGGTAACCAATGAGGGACTCGAAGGCGCACCAGTGGTCTTTGAAATGAATCCTACCATCGACAATCTGACTGGGGAGATTGAATACCAGACGCGGATGGGAGCGCTGACCACCGATTTCACTATGATCAAGCCCGGCGCGCTGCACCGGGCCAACGGCGGTTATCTCATCCTGGAGGCGGAGGCAGTATTGCGTCGTCCCTTCGCCTGGGAAGCTCTGAAGCGCTGCCTGAAAAACCAGCAAGTTAAAATTGAGTCCATCCAGGACCAGGTCCGCATTATCTCCACGGTCAGCCTCGAGCCTCAGTCCATACCACTGGACATCAAGGTGGTGCTCATTGGCACTCCCTTGGTCTATTACCTACTGTACCAGTACGACGATGAGTTCGGCAAGCTGTTTAAGGTCAAGGCCGACTTTAATACCATCATGGAACGCAATGACGAAACGATCCAGGCCTACGCTCAATTCATTGCGGCAAAGTGTCAGGAAGAGGATCTGCCGCCGTTCTCTGCCGAAGCAACAGCCAAGATTGTTGAGCACGGCGTGCGCACTGCCTCTGACCAGGAGAAGCTGACCACCAGATTTGTTGAGGTGCTGGACCTGGTGCGCGAATCAGCCTATTGGGCTGACCGTAATGGCAACGAGGACTTGGTGCAGGCCAAAGATGTCCAGAATGCCCTGGAACAGTTCATCTGGCAGTCTAACCGTATCGAAGAACGCCTGCTGGAGCTGATTGAGCAAGGGACATTGCTAATCGAGACCGAGGGCAAGGTTACTGGGCAGATAAATGGCTTGCATATTGCTGTGCTGGGCGACTACATTATGGGGATGCCCACTCGCATTACCGTCCGCAGCGCGCTGGGCACTGCCGGAATTGTCAATATTGAACGAGAGGTGAAGCTGTCTGGCCCGTTTCATGACAAGGGTGTTCTAATACTCAGCGGCTACCTGCGGCAGAAGTACGCCTCCGACCAACCCCTATCCTGTGCCGCCAGTATCAGCTTTGAACAGAGCTACAGCCAGGTCGAGGGCGACAGCGCCTCCTGTGCCGAGCTGATTGCCTTACTTTCCAGCATTGGAGGCGTTCCTGTGCGCCAGGACATTGCAGTTACCGGCTCAGTGGACCAACACGGTTCGATCCAGGCCATCGGCGGGGCCACCCAGAAGATTGAGGGCTTCTTTGCAGCCTGCAAGGTCAAGGGCTTTACTGGTGAGCAGGGCGTGGTGATCCCCGCTGCTAATGTGCGCAACTTAATGCTGCGCGAAGAGGTCGTCGAGGCAGTCGAAGCTGGTCAATTTCACATTTGGGCGGCAGAGACTGTTGACGAGGCACTCGAGATTCTGACCGGTATGCCCGCCGGCGAGATGGATGAAGAAGGCAACTACCCGGAGGGCAGCGTGCACAGGGCTGTCTGCGACCGATTGCAGCAGATGGCTGAGACGCTCAGAGAATATGGCCGCGGTGCCGCGAAAGAGGCCAAAGAAGAGAACTGAGGAATGGCGGAGCGACGGACAGGCACCTCCGGCTGTGCCTACGACCATGGCGCGACCGCTATACGGTACTGGACCTAGCTTACACAACCTGGGCTTGTTTGCTCCCTATTTCGAGGTACTCGAATAGCCAGTAACGACACTATTCGCTGAGTGCAGCGTGGCTCTCTTTCAGCCGCTCGATGATAGGGATATTCTGGGGGCATTTCTCCTCGCACTCTCCACACTCGACACAGGCGGAAGCGTCCATCTTGCCCTGCTTGTTGTCGGGACCCAGTCTCCGATAGAGCTGTTTCGCATGTGTGGTCAGGCCCCATACCCTGTGGTAGTTCATCGCTGCGAAGATATCCGGAATCGCCACACCTTGCGGACAAGGAATGCAGTAGTTGCAGCCCGTGCAATAGAGTTCTGCCAGGCGCTTGTTCTCTTCCAGAGCATTCTGAATGGCTTGCATCTCTTTCTTCGAAAGTGGCGCTTCCCGGGAGGCAACAGCACAATTCTCTTCCACCTGTGCGCGGGTGTTCATGCCAGAGAAAGCAATGGTGACGTTGGGGTTCGCCAACACGAATCGCAGGGCCAGCTCCGGCGTACTGATAGCCCCGGGGACCATTGATTCGATGCGCTGCGAAGCCATACCCAAACGCCCTCCGCCCACCGGGCCCATAATCTCGACACCCATCCCGGATTCGTGGGCATGGGCGATAACCTCCTCGTTAACTCGATCCAGGAGATTATACTGAAGGAGCATACCTTCGAAAACGCCGGTATCAATCAGCTTGATCATATTTTCTGGGTTATCATGACAGGAGAAAACCAGGTGGCCGATAATGCCCTGGTCACGCGCCTTCAAGGCTTCTTTGTGCAGTTTGGGCTCGTAGACGCGCGTGTAGACGTCCCACCTTAGATCATGGACGACCTTGTAGAAGTCTATGTGATCGGTTTGGAGGCGTTCCAGTTGTGTTTCAAGCCGCTGCCACCATCCGGTCACCGTTTCATCTTTCCACAGTGGATTCTTGGTGGCGATATAAACTTGGTCACGGCGGTCTTTGATCGCTTGACCGACGTACTCCTCGCTGTGCCCTCCGCCGTATCCATAAGCAGAGTCTATGTAGTTAATGCCGAGATCCATGCCCTGCCTTAACAGCGCCACAGATTCTTCCGGGTCATCAAAAGGCAAACGCATCCCACCGTATCCCAGCGCTGATACTATCTTGCCCGTATTCCCGTACTCGCGATATTGCATTGCTCAACATCTCTTCCCCTATATGAGAATAGAACTTGCTTTCATCTCAACTTCGCGCTGGTCATTAGTCTGAAAGCGCCTTATGAGTTTCCTTCAATTGTTTGATTATGGGAATATCCTGCGGGCACTGCTCCTCGCATTCCCCACACTCCACACATGCCTCGGCGTTTATATCGAGCTTGCGATACATATCCTTGGCATCCTCAGTCAGCCCCCAGACGCGGTGGTAGTTCATCGCCTCAAATATCTTGGGTATTGGCACACCCTGCGGGCAGGGCTGGCAGTAGTTGCAACCAGTACAGTACAACTCAGCCAGTTTCTCGTTGCGCTGCACAATCTTGCGAATCTGCTCGTACTCGGCCTCGGTCAACGGCTGCTCGTGACTGGCTGAGCCCACATTCTCCTCGACCATCTCAACGGTATTCATTCCCGAAAGCGCCGCGCTGACACCAGGATTGGCCAGCACATAGCGTATAGCCAGGTCGGGGACGCTCGTCGTACGATCAGTCAACATCGCCTGGAACTGCTTGGATTCGGTGGCCATAGCCAGCCGGCCGCCGGCTACCGACCCCATAATTAACACGCCCATGCCCTTTTCGTGGGCCCGCGCGATTGCCGGTTCATTGCCTGCACCCGCTGTACGGCTGCCGAAGTGCTGCTTACGGTCCAGCAGGTTATACTGGACGAGGATGCCGTCAAACAGGCCCGTGTCAATAATCTTGATGATGTTCTCGGGAGTGTCGTGAGACGAGAAGCACAGGTGATCAATTGTCCCCTCATCCAGCGCCTGCTGACAGATCTCCAGGGGGCCGCCGGGCTCCTGGAAGGGGCCAGCGATATTCTCCCAGGTGACATTGTGGACGTGATAGAAATCTATATGGTCCACTCCCAAAGCCTTG
>JALGTD010000076.1 GCA_029821515.1 Candidatus Zipacnadia bacterium
GGGTAAGTAGCCCTACAGACTTGTTAGCTAATTGCGACTTGACTCCGCTGACGACATTACCGAGGTTCCTGCTAATGTTCATCTTCACTCGTCTCCCATTGGTTTTGACCTAAGCATCACCAGGGTCAACACCGTGCCTACCAACCAGATCGGGAGGTGCCGACTTGTGCTGCTGGATGGCAAAGCATTCAGCATTGCGGCACCCTCCGCACTGATAGTTTACCCTCTCTCATCTGCTGCGAAACAGGCTATTTCTTTGGCCGGTCATAAGACCGGCCCCGGCCGCCGGACCGGTCGTTGCCCCGCCGACTGTCGGAGTGCGTGCCACCGGGTGGCGCATCGAGCAGCGCCTTGCGGCTGAGGCGGACCTTCCCCTCGTCATCAATGCCGATGACCTTGACTTTCACTTCGTCGCTGACCTTGACTACATCCTCGGTCTTGGCAACGTGTTCGTGGGCTAGTTCTGAGATGTGCACCAGTCCGTCACGACCCGGGGCTACTTGGACAAAGGCGCCGAAGGTAGTAGTAGAGACGACCTTCCCGGTGATTACCTCACCGACTTCGATTTCACGGGTCATCTCCTTGATATCATCACGCGCCTGCTCTGTTTTCTCCGCATCCTCACCAAAGACGAACACAGTGCCATCATCTTCAATGTCTATATCAACTTCGTACTTGTCCTCCATTCCACGGATATTCTTCCCGCCCGGACCAATGACCATGCCAATCTGATCGGGTTTAATCTGGACAGCAAACATGCGCGGCGCATACGGAGACATTTCATGGCGGGGATAAGCAATTGCCTCCGCCATAGCGTCCAGAATATGCAGGCGCGCCTCCCGGGCCTGAGCCAGACCCTCGGCCAGAATGTCTGCCGAAAGCCCGGGCACCTTCATATCTAACTGCAGTGCGGTCACGCCCGCCCGGCTGCCGGCTACCTTCAGGTCCATTGCCCCGACGTGATCTTCCAACCCCTGGATATCGGTGAGCAGGGCATAGTTGTCCTCGTCTTCGTAGACCAGTCCCACGGCGATGCCGGCCACCGGAGCCTTTATCTGGATGCCAGCGTCCATCAAAGCGAGAGTTGAGCCGCACACCGCGGCCATTGACGAAGAGCCGTTGCTTTCGAGTACCTCCGAGACGAGGCGGATGGTGTAGGGACATTCGTCCTCGGGCGGTATCATACACTCGAGAGCTTTCTGGGCCAGGGCTCCGTGGCCAATCTCGCGCCGGGCCGGGCCCCGCAGCGGCCGTACCTCCCCTACCGAGAATGGTGGGAAGTTGTAATGGTGCATAAACCGGTGATACTCTTCTTCTTCCAGGCTACGCACCAACTGCTGGTCGCGGACCGCCCCCAGCGTCGCCACTGTCAGCACCTGTGTCTCACCGCGGGTAAAGAGCCCTGAGCCGTGTGCCCGTGGCGCGAGGCCTACCTCGCTGCTAAGCGGACGCACTTCCGAGAATCCTCGCCCGTCCAGGCGCCGCTTCTTGTTCAGTACGGTATCCTTAAGCAGACGTTTGGTGATCTGATTGACTGCTGCGTTTATGTCCTCCTTGGGATTCTCATAGTCTTCGGCCAGCCGCTGGCTGATTTCGTCCTTCAGGACAGATACCTGCTGCTGGCGCTCCAGCTTGTCAACTATTTGAAAGGCATTGCCCAGATCGTCAGCATACTCACCTTCGACAAAGTCAACGATTTCAGGCCGAGGCTCCCACAGGGGATAGTCAACCTTGGGCTTGCCGGCCTTATTACGGAGCTCCTCGATAAGCTCTACGACGGGCTGGCAGGCCTCTTCGGCCATTGCAAAGGCATCGCCCAGCGTCTCATCGGGAATCTCCTTAGCTTCGACCTCCGCCATCACAATGCCGTCGGCTGTCGCCGACATAAGCAGAGTAAGGTCGCCAGCTTCGAGCTGCTCGAACGAAGGATTGATGGCGAATTCGCCATCGTCAATACCCACCTGGGCCACCCCAAAGGGGCCAGCAAACGGCAGGCTGGACAGGTGCAACGCCGCCGAGGCGCCAATCATAGTAACGACATCTATCGAATTATGATTATCCGCCGACAGGGGCATGGCGATGACCTGCACATCATTACGTAGGCCGTCAGGCAGCAGCGTACGAATGGGCCGGTCGGTACGCCGGCAGGTGAGAATTGCCGCATCACCGGGCCGGCCCTCCCGCTTGAAGAATCCTCCGGGGATATCCCCAATAGCGTACATCTTCTCTTCGAAATCTACGCGCAGGGGCAGAAAGGGCAGGTCCTGCGGTTCGGGAGTAATCGTTGCTGCGACCAGTACAACGGTATCGCCATAGCTGGCCAGTACGGCAGATTCGGCTTGCCGGGCCATACGCCCGGTCTCGAGGCTGAGCGGTCGCCCCGCCCAGTCACAACTTACTTCGTGTAACATCTTGTGTCCTCCTTGGCCAGAGCCGAAGGAGAACCAAGGCGACGTCGAGGAGACAGGGAAAACAGAACATTCTGTAACGCTCGGTTTTCACTGTGTCCCCCACACGCGCTTGGGAGCTCCGACTCTGACGTGTTTTGGTGTACGTCTGTACGTCTTATATGAAAGCGTCTGTATAAGAGACGCTTCATAAAGCAAATTTGTTCAACAGATTCCCGGCAAGTGCCCTACCGACGCAACCCCAGCTCGGACAGCACCTTGCGATAGCGCTCGATGTCGGTATTTTGCAGATATCTAAGGAGTCTGCGGCGCTTCCCGACCATCTTCAGCAATCCACGCCGCGAGTGGTGGTCTTTGCGATGCTCCTGCAGATGCTCAGTCAGGTGTTGGATTCTTGCCGTCAACAGGGCAATTTGTACTTCGGGTGAACCGGTATCTGACTCGTGCCGCTTGAACTTGTCAATAACCTCTTGTTTCGCTTCGATTGTTGGGCTCAATGTGCCCACCTCTTTTCCTTACAGCGCCCGCCGGCGGGTATGGCAGGCTGCCGCCGCCACACATTAGTGTTGCCCGGTACCGAGATAGCCGCCGGAAACTCGGCAATCCCAGTGTGGGGTGGTGTGACGATACTATAAGTGTATCACATATCGGCTTGTATGTAAAGAAACCGCCGGGTGAACCCCGGTCTTCCAGGGCCTTGTCTTCCTACAAGTGCAGTTGACTGGCGGTCTGCTTGACTGGTACAATTCAAGCAGTTGGGCCAACTTGCCCGATTACGGGATAACAGGTAAGCAGTCATTTGTGACTGACTGCCGGAGATCATCAGATTGCTCTTGTTCTCGTTGTTTATGTTGTTTGTTGTAGGTATTATCGGAGGCACGATCCTACTTGCAACAGCAGGAGCGTGGCTGTACTGGTCAAAGAGTCGGCTGCTTAGTGTATCAGTGCTTGGGACGGTTGTGTTTTGGTGGGTGTGGGTCTTTTGGCCAGTTTTTGCCGGGCCAAGCAATATTGGCACACCAGAGGGAGCCGCGGCGCAAGCGAGATTCATACTGGGTGGATACATTATCCTTGCGGTCATCGCCGTTTTCGTGACCACCGCGATTGTCGCCGCTGTTCTGTACAGGATGGGTGGTAAGGGCAGCTCACCTTAGATCGGCAGTTTGCACACATCCTTCTCTGTGAAGTGGATGGTCCGCTCGTCAATCACCGCCGCCTGCGGGGTCGAAACCCAGAATTCCGTCAACGCAGGCATTGATCTCCCCGGTCAGGAAATGCTCAGAGCGCTCTTTTTCTCCCGGAGCATCATCAAGGACTTGCCCCCAGGTGCTGACCATTGCTGAACATCGTGGGGCGGTGATTACATATGCCTCCATTGTGAGGTTACCTATCACCGTGGCTGCTAAGGCCATAAATCAAAGATGCTGTTACTTGTCTTGCGCACGGTCAGTTCGTCAACGACCTCCACGCCGGGGCCCAGATATCCCTGGATGCTACAGCCCGGCTTGACCCTTATTTCCTTGGTGTAGGGGCCGGGTATGAAGAACGGTTCAATACTGTCAATCTGCTCGCAAGCTTCGGCTGCCTTTTCGCGAACTAGCTGGCAGGCTGCTTCGTGGGAAAGGTGCAGCGCCAACTCGGGGCCCAGGGACTGCTTGACCGCCGCTCCCACGATGTTGGGAATAAGCTCCTTAGCTTCAGCTATCAGCACGTCGTCGCCGGCTGCCAGTATCGTCGGCACCCCCAGGCATCCGGCCATCAGCGCAAAGGAGCCGAATTCTCCCAGTTCAATGTCGTTTACTTTGTGATATTCGACAGTCTTGGAGTTCTGGGTGTGACAGAGCACACTGCCCTGGCCGGCCCGAGCGTGCTGACCGATGAACATAACTGCGTCGTAGCTCTCGTCCAGATAGTAAGGTGGCCGAAACCCCCGTCCGGCAATCAGCTTAGCTTTAGGATGAAAGAGTATCTCATCAATACCCCCGCCGCCGTGTCCATCCAGAACAATCACTTCGGTGTCAGGATCAAAGTCCAAACAGCCGTCAACGCCGGCGTTGACTTCACCCGTCAAGAAATACTCCGAGCGTTGCTTTTCTTGCGGGGTATAGTCACGGACCTGGGCCCAGGTGCTAAGCATGGCTGCGCCTTCCAGGTCAGTCATTATGTAGATCTTCATAGGGCTCATTCCTTATATTGCATTTGTCCGGGCTAAAGCTGTTCCAGCCAGTCGCTGTTAGCCAGTAGCTCTACCAGATCATTGAGGAAGGGTACTGCCTGGGTGGCGTCCAGGACGCGATGATCTACCGTAAGCGTTAGATAGGCACTGATGCGGGCGACAATTTCGTCATCAACCATCATCGGTCGCTTCTTCATAGCGCCAATGGCCAGGATTGCCGTCTGCGGCGGGCTGATGATAGCATTGAATGCATCCACGACCGTGGGCCCGATATTGCTAATGGTAAAGCCTGCACCCATCTGCAGCGAGGCCCGCAGCCGCCCGCCTCGGGCCAGTTCAATTAGCTCGCGGCTGTTTTCCGCGATTTTGTCCACGCTCTTTTTGTCGGCGTCAAAGACTGTGGGCAGCAGCACGCCATCGTCAGTGGCGCAGGCAAAGCCGATATTGATTGGTTTCAGTAGTTTGACCTGGCCATCCTCACACCAGGCGTTCATTTCCGGATAATCGCCAATAATGGTGGCGACCGCCTTGATAAAGTAGTCGTTGTAGGTGGGCACTGCCTCGCCCTGTTCTTTACGCTTGTTGCGGGCAGCGACCAGCGCCTCGGCATCAACCAGCACCTGCATCCAGAACTGGGGAATATCGCGGAAGCTGGTGCCCGTCCGCTCGCCGATGGCCTGGCGGATGGGGGTTAGTTCTTCGACTTCAAACTCAGGTTCATGCGGTCGCGAAGACATATTTCATATCTCCTTAGATAGGAGCAGCTACTCCGTCGGCGGCAGGTCTAATTTGATATGCAGGTCGCGGAGCGCCTCGGGCGATGCCGGTGATGGTGCCCCGCTCATCAGGTCCTGGGCGCGCTGGGTCTTCGGGAAGGCGATGACATCGCGAATCGAGCTTTCCCCGCACATCATCATTACCAGCCGGTCAAAGCCCGGGGCAATCCCGCCGTGTGGCGGCGTGCCGTATTCGAAGGCCCGCAGCAAAAACCCAAAACGTTGCTCGGCCTCCTCCGGGGTGATACCCAGCACCTCAAAGATCTGCTGCTGGATGTCACGCCGGTGAACTCGGATGCTGCCGCTGGCCACTTCGATCCCATTGATGACGGCGTCATAGGACTGGGCGCGTACCTGGCCCGGATCCGAGGCGAGTAGGTCAATATCGTCGGGATGAGGCATACAGAAGGGATGATGTTCCGCCTCCCAACGGTCTTCGTCCTCGTTCCAGACTACCAGCGGGAATTCGGTGATGAAGAGCGGGTTGAAGACTGTATCATCAAGCAAATTCTCCCGCCGGGCCATCTCCCGCCGCAACCAGTCCAGGCTTTCCGCGACGATCTTCGGCTCGTCAGCGACGATGAGCAGCAGGTCACCGGGCTGGGCCGCGAAGCTTTCGGTAATTTGCCTCAGTTCCTCCATGCCGAAGAACTTGGCCACCGGCGAGTCTATCCCGTCGGCGGTCACGCGCATCCACACCAGGCCCTGCGCCTTGTGGTCTTTGGCAAAGTCGGTGAGTTGATCAAGCTGCGCGCGCGGATAGTCGCCGCAGCCACACGCGTTAATACCCTTGACCTGCCCGCCTTTGCTTACGGTATCGCTGAAGACGCGGAACTCGACCTGTCCCGCGATATCGGAGATATCGGTAAGTTCCATCCCGAAGCGAGTATCGGGCTTGTCGGTGCCGTAGCGGGCCATGGCCTCGGTGTAGGTCATCCGCGGAAAGGGTAGCGCCAACTCAATATCCACAGTCTCCCGGAAGATGTGAGCAAACAGGCGTTCGCAGACATCCAGCACATCATCCTGTTCCACAAATGACATTTCTATGTCAATCTGGGTGTGCTCGGGTTGGCGGTCGGCGCGCAGGTCCTCATCGCGTAGGCAGCGGGCAAGCTGGTAGTACTTCTCGACGCCGGAGACCATCAGAAGCTGCTTGAGAATCTGCGGCGACTGGGGCAGGGCGTAGAAGTTGCCCGGGCTGACGCGGCTGGGCACCAGGTAGTCACGCGCACCCTCCGGTGTGGCTTTAAACAGGATGGGAGTCTCGACCTCCCAGAAACCCTCGGCATTGAGGAACACTCGCGTCGCCTGCGCGGCCTCGTGGCGGATACGTAGGTTGCGCTGCATCCGCGGGCTGCGCAGGTCAATGTAGCGGTATTTTAGGCGCACCAGCTCTTCGGTCTCGGTCTCGTCCACGAACGAAAATGGCGGTGTCCTGGCGGGATTGAGCACCTCAGCAACCTCGGCGACGACGTCCACGTCGCCGGTGGGCAGTTGTGGATTCTCAGTGCCCTCGGGGCGGTGGCGGACTTTTCCCTGCACCGCAATAACAAACTCCGGGCGGACGTTGGCAGCTAACTGGTGAGCTTCGGAGGAAATCTCCGGGTCGAAGACCACCTGCACTATGCCGGCGCGGTCGCGCAGATCAATAAATATCAGCCCACCGTGGTCGCGACGGCGGTTGATCCAGCCATTGAGGATTACCTCGTCGCCAATATTCTCTTCGCGCAACTCACCGCAGTGGGCGGTGCGTTTCATAAAACTGCCAGCTTCCGACATTCAACAACCTCCTGCATTACTCGACTGTACCCAGCC
>JALGTD010000301.1 GCA_029821515.1 Candidatus Zipacnadia bacterium
GATCCCAGTCGGCGAGGACCGGCTCACTGAAGCTAACAGGGGCGCTAACCACCTCCAGACGTCCTTGTTCCGCCTCCCAGCCCAGCGGCATTATACAATCATTGAATACGGCCTCGCCGTCGGCTGGTACGGGAATCATCTCCACATCAGCAAAGCCCGCAACCTGCATCTGCTCGGCTGCATACTGGGCGGATTGGTGGTAACTGTTGAAACCGAAGCGGTACTCGCGCCGATAGAGCTGCTCGGTGCGCGTAAGCAGCCGATCAAGACTGACCCGCTCGGTCAGCTTGTCCAGAAGCTCTTCGTACATGTTTTCTCCTAATCACAGAGGAGTGTTCTGTGTGATTCTGAGTATCTGCGGATACGTCTAAAATGGAACGATAGCAACTATTCGGTGCGGGTGCCGAGAAGTCCTTCGCGGAAGCACTAACAGGGTCGGCTGGGATCAATACTGCCAGAAGTAGCAGGTGGCGAAGCCGTCGGCACTGCCTATCACCCCCAATACCTCCGACGAAAGACTCGCCAAGTCATTGATTTACGTAAAGGAATAGTAGCCCCGTGCAGGGAAATCTGCGCACAGCAGGAAGATAGGCGTGCAGTAAGGTATTGATAGCACGGAGCCAGTAGA
Source organism: Candidatus Zipacnadia bacterium (assembly GCA_029821515.1). GTDB lineage: Bacteria > Armatimonadota > Zipacnadia > Zipacnadales > Zipacnadaceae > JALGTD01. Next base: position 629 of record JALGTD010000301.1, read on the forward strand.
AAGGACGGAGAGTAAATGAACCAGACAGTTCGCGTTGCTTTTGTGGGAGCAGGGGCGCACGCTACGAGAAGCTTATATCCCCGGTTGCATAATGTACCCAACCTGGACCTGGTCGCGGTCTGCGACCTGGTTCAGGAAAAGGCGGAGCACAACGCCCGTTGGTTCGGCGGCCGCAACGTGTATACCGACGTCGAGACGATGTTGGCCAATGAGAAGCTTGATGGTGTGTATATCTGCGGGCTGCCCGATATGATGGATGAGGTGGGCCTGCAAGTGCTGGACGCGGGCTTGCCTATCTTTGTGGAGAAGCCGTCGGCTGTTGACGTGCCCAAGGCCCGAGAATTGGCGCAGGCCGCCGACGACCAGGGCCTGTGGGGGATGGTCGCCTATATGAAGCGCTTTGCTCCAGCCTACGTGACGGCGCGCAATATTGTGAATGCAGCCGATTTCGGCGGCCTGCACATGCTGGAGATGGCCTTTACCCAGGGACCTTATCCCCAATGGGCAGGCATTGAAGACACTATGCTGGCTTTCCTGACTGGTCAACAGTGTCATAATTTTGACTTGATCCGCTATTTTGGAGGTGATGTTGAATGGGTGCAGACAACCAAGCGCTGGCTCAATGCTGACCGAATGGGTCTGTTTGTCAGTTGCCAGTTCACCAGCGGAGCCATTGGGGTGATGAACCTCAATACACTGGAAGGCTGGGAGGGCGACCCGTGGCAGGATATCCGTGAACGGCTGCACTGTGTGGGAATAGGCGAGGCGGTGACGGTCGACGAGATGCTGTATGTCACCCATCACCGCCCCGGCGATCCGTGGTGTGGCATAGAGAACAAACCCTTCGGCCACGCCCTTGGGCGGCTGCAGCCTAACTGGGCCGCATGTGTGGCAAATGATCTGGGCGGTTACTGCGGCGAGCTTGCCTACTTTGCCCAGTGTCTGCGGGAAGGTCGTCCCCCGGAGCAGGGTGCGGATCTATGGGATGGCGCTAAGTCCCTGGAGCTGACTGAAGCGGTTTACGAAAGTGCTAACTCCGACGGAGCCCGCGTGACAGAGCGGCGATAGCCTGGCGCTCCTGCCCGGGTGTTGTGCTTGACAGAGGCGCAAGCGGCTGCCTATAATGGACCCGGAGGCTGACCTGTCTCAGATATAGGGAGGGAACGAGTTATGCTACCGCCTGGTGGTCTGCAGCGCGCTACAGACGTGTTGATCATATTGACGGTACTTCTGACGGTGCCGTTGGCGGCCGTTGCGCAGGCCCCGGCACCGCCAGCCTCGACTGATTCTGAAGTTCTCTGCACGGTCAATGATAACCCCATTACGCGCGCCAATCTGAACAAGGCTGTGCAACAAGAGTGGGGCAGGAAGATTCTGGAGGATGTGATTGAGCGCAAGCTCATATTGCAGGCGGCCCAGGCCAGAGGTCTAAGCATCCCCGAAGAGGAACTCAATGCCCGGCTGGCCGCAGTCAAGGCGGAGTACGGCTCCCTGGCAGATTTCAATGCGATGATGCGCAAAGAGGGCATCAAGGGTCCCGCCTTCCGGCAGCAGCTCCGCTGCCAGATGCTGCTGGAGAAGCTCGTCGAGGAGCTTGGTGCAGTAACTGAAGAGCAGGCCCGTGCCTACTATGACGACCACATCGCCGACTACCAGTCGCCCGAGCGCCGGCATATGCACGCCATTGTCGCCGCAGACGCTGAGCAGGCCTACCAGGCCCGCGAGCAGGTCGCGGGAGGAGCAGACTTTGATGGGATCGCGGAGCATGCTGACAGCGACATTGGCGGAGACTGGGGCTGGATGGTCAAAGACGATCTGCGTAACCCGCTGATTCGGGAGACTGCCTTCAGCCTCAAATCCGGGCACGTCAGCAATCCGATCTTTGTGGACGAGCAGTATTATGTTCTGTGGGTTGAGGAAATCCACCCTGGTGTGGATCGTAGCTTTGAAGAGGTCAAGGACGACATCGTCGCAGAGCTCCGCGCCCAGCGAGGAATTACCAAGGACAGCATTGTTGCGGGATTGTGGCGGACGGCCGATATTAGTGTCCCCTGGAAGGCCTACTATTACTTGGAAGAAGAGTACGAACAGCTTGACCGAATCAAGGTCACGGTAGACGGTAAAAGGATAGATATGGCCACTGCGCCGATGATTCTGGACAACGGCCATGTGCTGGTCATGGCCAAGCCTATGCTCCAGGCAATGGGGGCGACGGTCACCTGGGACGCTGAGCAGCAGGCGATGACGGCGGTGACCGACGCCGGAACTATTCAGGTCACGGTGGGTTCGCTCGAAGCCCGGTCAGGAGACCGGGTCATGCTCATGAAAGAAGCGCCCCAGATGCGCGAAGGCAGCCTGTTTATCTCTCCTCGTGAGGTGGTCTGT
>JALGTD010000077.1 GCA_029821515.1 Candidatus Zipacnadia bacterium
GCCAGCGCAACTCGCCCAGCCGGTAAGCCGGCGACAATCTCTTGGGGCGTAGTGCCGCTGGCGACCCGCGCAATCTCAGTGGCGAAATGTGGATATATGACGCCGTCATACCCGGCCCGCAGCACAGTAACGCGCCGGTAGACGCCGTCAGGGTCCGCGTCAATGTCCACATAGCCAATGCCCGCTGCCGCCTCGGCCAAAGCTGCTATGGGTAAAGTGAAATTCAAGGGTTGGATCCCTTGCAGCATACCGATGCCACCGGCGGGTGGGCGATAGCCCGGCATCTGCGGGGAGCTGTCTGTGCCCTGCTCTGAGTGAATCCGCCGGTAGGCACCCAGCACTACCCGCCCGTGATTCTGCACCGCCCGGGCAAAGCGAGCGTCGCCCTGCGGGTCATTACGGTCAGGCTCGGTAAACAACACATCAAATCCAACGACTTTGGCCTCGGATAGCAGCTCGAGCAGATCAGCGTAGTACCGGCGCGGCCAGGGAAACCGCCCCAACCGGTCTGGACGCAGGCTTTCGTCGTCTATGGCGATGATGGCTATATCTGAAGGGGGAGCAGGTGAACGCAGGCTGAAGGCAACATCATAGGCAAAATTCTCGGGCACCGAGAAGAAGAAAAGATTGCCGGTACCCGGCAAGTATCGGAGCAGGACAACGACTGCCGCAATCATAATAGCAGTGCGGATGCCCTGCGCGCGCTGCTGGGCCAGTTGGCTGGTGTCCCTCTGACCTTGCTCCAAGCCGAATTTTCCTCCTTGCCCAATACCTATTTATATGTATTCGCCACTCAGGGCCCTAATTCCCTCCTGGCAATGCAACCAGATTGGTTCGCAGCACCAAGGCTAGTTCCCAACTTAATGACTAAACACTTACTTAGGCGAGGAGATTTCATCTTAGCTGCGTCAAAACAGCCCAGTACATACTATATGCTGGTTAAAGGCCGACAACGAAGGTATCCAGTTACATCAATCATTTAGCCCAGCAGGCTCAGAGCAGGCTAACCCTTGACCAGAATATAGTCGTCTTTGATCTCTATCGTGTCTATGCGGGGCTTGAGGGGGATAGTCTGGAAGTCGATAAGGGGGTTAAGTTTGTTAAGCAACGACCGCAACGGCCCGGCCGGCAAAGGTATACCATTGACCGAAGCGGCAGTCGGCACAAGATTAACCTTTCTGTGGTCCTCAACATTCAGCTTTCCGACCATACGGAGGCGGTGACCAAAGCCAAATCTGTACGTCCCGGTACATACCAGCTTGCTATCTTCAAACTCAATGGCAAGGTTCTGGATTGGTGTGTCCTTCAAGGCCAATAACTTGTTCAAATCATCCTTGTAGATACGACCGGTGAAGACCGTCCTTTTGCGCGACTTGGTTTCAATCTCGCCTCCGCCATAAAGCTCCTGGATGTCAAGCGTCACGTCGAAGCCCTTTGTGTAGGCATTACAGATGGCGATACCCTTGCGTTCGATCCTGTCAGCGGATACTACGATTGACTTGAATCTGCCGCGTTGAGTCCAGTAGTCGGACTGAAAGGGAACAACCTTTATGACCAGATTCTCGATCTTGGACCTCTCTCTGATCTTGCTGGAAATCCGGTTGCGCACTCCCTCGACGGAGACAGCACTGTAGGCAACGGTCACCACGACCGTAGCCAATATGATTAGCAAAATAAGTGTAGATTGTAAACGAGCTTTAACAACAGGCATATCCATCCACCCATATATCCCAGACAGTAGACAATTCCATATTATTACTCGGTTCAGGTACTTAGACACCTAAATCCAGCAAAGGTTCGCCTGGGGAAAGTCGGTAAGAATTTGAAGGAAGCATATCAGCTAGAAGGCTGTCGACAGGACAAGCCCAACCATTACAGAGGCCAGCACAGCCTTTAACAGCACACCAGCCAACCGCCCAGCCAATGCTGCCCAGCCAGCTTTCCGCGCCTCAGCAGGTTCTTTGCCAGTGCGCAGCTCGCAAATGTAGCTGGCCAAGAAGCCACCAACAGCGGCAAGTATCAGTGGGGGGAGCACCGCGCCAAACACCACTCCGGCCAGGCCGCCGGTCATGCCCAAGAGGCTGAGAACGGGTGAGAAGTTCGCCCCTGCAATTGCGCCGGCTACTCCGCCAATCAGAGCCCACAGACTGGTCCTGGTGCTGCCCCCCCCGACCTTAACCCCCAGAGCACTGAGCAAATTGTCGCTGGTTTCGGCAATGATCGAGACGACCAGGAGAATAAGCAAAAGCCACCAAGGGGGGTGCTGAAAACCGTGGCAGGCCGAAAAGATGATACTATCAAGCAGGATCAGAACCGTGCCTGGCAAGCCGACCAGAGTAGCCAGCACACCCACAAAAAGGGTGATTACGAACAGAGCCGTACCCAGATAGATCAGTACAGTCAGCAACACACTCATGGATGCAGCTCACCGTCATCCTCTCTGGGCCGTAGCACCATGGGTGCAAGCAAAGCTCTATGAAGCCGATTCGCCCAATCCCGCTGGTTTACTGCTTGAATTCCTCTGCTCTGCGCTCGGCAAGTCCCAACTTTTGCAGAGCTCGTTCGGCGGCGTGCGAGACCATGGTGACCGGATCATCTAGAGTGCGCCTAAGCTGGGCCACTGCCGCCCGGTCCCGCATTTTGCCAACCGACATCACGGCTGCCCAGCGGACATCCGCATTTTCGTCATCGAACAGTCCCACCAGAGCAACTAGAGCCTTCTGGCGTATCTCCTCTGGAAGGTCCTTTTCTTCGGCAATCTTACCTAACTGAACAGCCGCGTACCGCCTCACCTCGGGTGCCTCATCGCGGGCAGCATCAGTCAAAGCACTAACCACACCGCCTGTTCCGATCCAGCCTAGGGCCTCCGCCGCATACCGTCGTACGTATTCGGATTTATCAGTGCGCACAGCCTGCTCGAGCGCTGGCTGTGCAACGCGGGCGGGCACCGTAATTAGTGCGGCCGCCGCGCGCCGCCGCACCGGCTCGGAGGGATCCTTCGTCAGAGCCTGGGCCAAGGCTGGCGTTGCCTGAGCATCACCCAGATAGCCCAGCCCCTGCGCTGCAATCTCTCTAACCATTGCCGACTCGTCATGCAGCAGAGCATCAATTAGTGGCTCGACAGCTCGCCTATCCGGTGGCCCAGGCATCTCGATCAGAGCGTAGTTCTTGGCGAGAGCTAAATCAGCAAACTTATCCTGCTTAGGTGTAGTCCCACCACACACCATAGCCAACACCAGGGCCGCTCCATGACGCTGACTGACATCCGAGCTGGTCTTGACTATGTCAATCAACTCGGGTACCACTTTACGCCCCATCACAGTTAGCTTGATGGCAGCCTTTGCCGATAGATCGTTCTCGTGAACTCCCAACAGGCTAGCCAGTCCGGCAACATCGCCCGTCGCCTGATACATTCCCACAACGGCATCGGCAGCGGCGGTACGTACTTTGTAGCTAGAATGGTCGAGCAGTTTGCGCACACTGCGGACGATGGCCGGCTTCTCCGGGTGTGTTTGCAGGAGTTGAATAATCCTTACCACTACATCCGCATCTTCTTGATCAAGCGCTTGTATCAGCAGTAGATAGGTCTCTTCGAATCTGAGACCCAGCTGCTCCACTGCTTGCTCCCGGTTGTAGGCCTTGTCATTATGTAACAAAATCTCCCGTAGCGCCTGGCGGGCTGCCGCCCGCTGCTGCGACGTACCCTTCTCGAATAAGATCCCCATCTTCTGGAATCCCGACTCCACCTTTCTCGAGTCTGAACTCTGAGTTAGCTTTAATGCTTCGTCCAAGTCAGGCAAGCCTCCCCCTGGCTCAGGCGCTAGCGGGACTGGTGGGGACCCTGGCGCGTGTGACATGCGGTCTTCGGGAGACTGAAGAGAGCGCCGTTGCTCGCCCATATCTTCGCCCTCGCCATGTTGATGAACCGGTTCAATAGGCTCAACTGCCTCTTTACAACCGCCCACCAGCCAGGCGGTAAGCAGAATAGCAACTGATGCTGCGCATATGGTTGATTTAGCAATATTCAACTTCAAGCTCCCCTAGTTCAGATTAGAAAAACCTCTCAATACTCTCAACGCAACCAAGCCCTGCCAAGGTTCCTTGGGGCATAGCGCAGTATAAGCTACTCAGCGCCCGGCTTGTGGCCCCCACTCTCTGCTGAACTCCGCAGACTATAGATGCAGCCGCAATAATTCTGACGGTACAGGTTGAGCTGCTTACTCAGCTCTACGCTGCGCTGAAAGCCGCCTTTTTTACGCCAGATTTCAGCCACAAACTTCACGCCGACTGCTTCCGCTAGACGCTTGCCCAACGAGTTGATTAGCTCGGCATATTGGTGAGGGCTAACAGTCAAAGTAGTTGCCAGATAGTCCATATTCCGTGTTTGGGCATACTCCGCTGCCCTGCGCAGGCGGTATTCAAAGCATATTGGGCAGCGCCGGCCGCCTTCCGGCTCGTCCTCCCATCCAGCAATAGCCTCCTGCCAGCCTTCAATGTCTCGCTGCCCTTCGGCCAACGGCACCCCCATCGCCTGGGCAACTGTACGCATACCGGCCAAGCGACGCTCGTACTCAGCACTCGGTTCAATGTTGGGATTATACCAGAAGCAGACGACCTCAAAGCGCGAGATGACCCGTTCTATGACCGCCGTGGCACATGGGCCACAGCAGACGTGCAGCAACAGCTTGGGCTTCTGGTATCGGCTACTCATTAACCCACCCATACCGTCTACTCACCGGCTTCCGAAAAGTCCGGTGCTGCTAACCTCTCGCCCGTTTCGGCATCGAAAAGATGGATTTTGGCCAGGTCAATAACCACTTCAATCCTGGTTGCAGCGAGGGGTGCCGAACTAGCAGAGAAGAGTGCTTTCAATCTCTCCTGGCCGGTATTGAGCGAAAGTAGGTGGCGATCGTCCACAGCAGTCACTTCTTCAACTTCTACCTCGAGACCATCTTCAGAAATGGTCGGTTTGGGCGGTGCGGCGCGCTTGTCGAATATATCCTCGGGACGCACACCCATCACCACGGGCCGACCTGCGATGTCGGCCAGAACCGTCGCTATCTCTTCAGGCAGAGTCAAGTCTACCAGCCCGAGGTCCAGGCAGACCCTTTCAGCTCTTGTTACAACAGTAGCCTCTATCATATTCATCTGTGGTCGTCCAATGAAACTGGCAACAAAGCAGTTGGCGGGCCGCTCGTATAGCTCCCGGGATGTCCCCACCTGCTGAAGCCGACCTTCACAAAGCACCGCCACCCGGTCGCCGATTTTCATTGCCTCCGCCTGATCTTCCGTGGTGTATAAAACTGTAATGCCCAGCTCGTCCTGGCACTGCACTAGTTGCTCCAAAGCCGATGAGCGATCTTCTGGCTCCAGGTTGGCCAATGGCCCGTCCATCAACAGGATCTCCGGCTCACTGGCGAAAGCCCGCGCCAGAGCAGTACGATATAGCTCCAAAACGGACAACGCAGCAGTAGCTCGTTCCAACAGCAAGTGTATGTTGACCTGCCGGGCAGCGGCCTGCACCCGCTGAGAGGTCTCTTCCGCCGAAATCTGCTGCAACCGCAGCGGCATTGCAATATTCTCGAAGACTGTCACACTGGGGGGCAGGGCATAGTTGGGAAATAGCAGCGCAACGCGCCGCTCTTTAGCGGACAGTTCGCTAACCGGTCGGCCTCCGATCCAGATGTCGCCCTCGGTGGGCTCCTCCAACCCAGCGACCAGGCGAATCATAGTACTCTTACCACTGCCGGTTGGCCCGGTGATTACAAATAGCTCGCCATCGCCGACGGTCAGATTAATGTCGGCAACACCAATCGTATCACCAAAGTACTTGCTCAGTCCGACAGTCTTGATATCCGCCATCTGAATTAGCACTCTTCTTCGGCGCCCGGAGCCTGGTACTATCACAGAAAAGCGCCCCGCACATCACCAAAGCACCCAGCATCTACTCAATAACCTGGTAGTTAGGCGCCTCTTCGGTGATAGTGATGTCGTGGGGATGGCTTTCGCGCAGGCCGGCGCTGCTAATACGATAGAATGAAGTCTCGGTCCGCAACTCTTCGATATTTTGCACGCCGCAGTAGCCCATCCCCGACCGCAGGCCACCAACGAGTTGATGGACGACGCCAGAAAGCGGCCCCTTGAACGGCACCCGGCCCTCCAAACCCTCGGGGACGACCTTCTCCTCCGCCACTTCCTCCTGCCCGTAGCGATCCCGGGCGCTGCGGCTTATCTGCATCGCCGCCAGCGAGCCCATACCGCGGTATTCTTTGTAAGTACGCCCCCGATACAGCACCGTCTCGCCGGGGCTTTCTTCGGTACCGGCAAACAGCGCGCCAACCATTACCGACTCAGCTCCGGCCGCCAGTGCCTTGGTAATATCTCCGGAGAACTTGACGCCACCGTCAGCAATCAGCGGCACATCGGCCTCTGCGGCGATTTCGGTGGCTCCCATTATGGCCGTCACCTGCGGGACCCCGGCGCCGGTCACCACGCGCGTGGTGCAGATCGAACCCGGCCCCATACCCACCTTCACTCCGTCAGCACCGGCTGCAATCATATCGCGGCAGCCCTCAGCGGTGCCGATGTTGCCGGCAATCACATCTTTATCAGGCCACTTCTCCTTCAGTTTTTCTACTGTTCGCAGCACGCGCTCAGAATGGCCATGAGCAGTGTCCACCACCAGTGCATCTACCTCCTGCTCAACAAGCGCCGCCGCTCTGTCCCACACATCATCCCCAACGCCAACGGCTGCCGCCACCCGCAGCCGGCCATGTTCGTCTTTGCAGGCATACGGAAACTGCTGGACCTTCTCAATATCCTTGATGGTAATAAGCCCCAGCAGGTTCATCTCTTCATCCACCACGGGCAGCTTCTCGATGCGGTGCTCGTGGAGGATGCGCTTGGCCTCTTCCAGAGTTGTGCCTTCGCCGGTAGTTATCAGGTTCTCATGGGTCATCGCCACGCGCACCAGCTTGCTCATATCTGTCTCAAAGCGCAGGTCACGGTTGGTGACTATGCCCACAAGTTTGCCCTTCTCGGTAAC
>JALGTD010000302.1 GCA_029821515.1 Candidatus Zipacnadia bacterium
AACCGGGCCACCTTCGCCCTCTACCAAAGAGGCGCAATGAGAGTGCCCTTCCTCAACCAGCTTTGCGACACCACATTCAGCGTAGCGCTGCCTCGCTACAGCGCGCTTTTTCAGGCAGGAGCTGTCAAGGATCTCATAAACGAGTGGCAATCTGCTATTCGTCAGCTTGCGCCATTGATATTCGGTGCCACAGGAGCCGCATTCTTGTTTGCTGATCAGCTTTTTGTGCTTGCCTTTACTGAACAGTACACCGCCAGCGCCAGTGTCTTTCGGTACTATGTGCTCAGCCTGCCGTTTGCCGTCGCTATGTACTCTCCGCTTCTGCGCGCTGCCGGGCTTCCCACTGCTATGTGGCTGACCAGTCTTCCCAAACTGGCCATAACCGGTGCCCTGGGCTATGTCTTGGTACCACATCTGGGGCTGATCGGTCCGGCTATTGCTGTGCTGGCCAGCGAAGCATTGACTAACCTAGTCCAAGTGGCAGTAGTCTGTCGCTGCCTCAGCGTCCGTGTTAGCACACTATTGCCGTGGCGTACACTTGCTTACTGCGGCGCAGCAACCTTGCTCGTGTGTCTAATCGTCTCTCCCCTCCGCAACCTAGCGCTATCGCCCGTCTTTGTGCTGCTGGTGGGCGGAGCCTCATATGCAGCACTTTATGGCGCCGCCGAACTGCTGCGCCGACGATTGTTCTCGGCGATTCAGTCTTCCGAAGAGTCTCTTTAGGGCTTGATGCCAACAGAATAGAAATACCCCAGATCGCACAGGCTGCGGGAGTTAACAGCAAAATTGTTGAAGCTACCTCCCCGCAGGTTCCCTGCGCTATAAGCTCGGCAATGTTCGGCAGCTTACCCTGTGCGTTCCACGCTTTAACCAGATTAGGTGAGGCTCCGTCTATCCCTACGATGACGAGCTGAGGCTGGTTGGTGTTTGGCATAGCTTATCCTTTCTGAATTTGAAAACTATAATGACAGATCAGGCCCGGTCAGCTTTACTACGCCACTCGCTTCATAGGCACAGACTCGTGCCACAAATCGGACAGTACCGCGTAGAATTCTTTTCCTACCTGCTTCCAATCATTAGCGATAATCTCAAACCGCTGCCGAGCTTGCCGCCCCAGGCGCACACGAAATTGGCAGTCGTCAATCATCTGTTCAAGGGCCTCTTTGAGTTTGGCTGAATTAGCTGGCGGAACCAACAGCCCGTGGACACCGTCAGTTATCTGCTCGGGTATGCCGTCAACATTGGTGGCTATGATCGGCAGCCCAAAGGCCATAGCCTCTAAAGTGACCATGGGATAGCCTTCTTGCAAGCTTGCTAAAACCAGGCAATCGGCCTCGCGAAGCTCACTGGCTATGTCATCACCAGAAAAAACGCGATCCACGAACTCAACCCTGTCTATCAGTCCCAGCTTTTCGGTAAGTCGCTCCAAATATGTCCGGTGAGTGGCATCATAGATACTTCCGACCATGCGCAGATGCCAAGCGGTGGTGTTAAGCCTGGCCAGGGCTTGCAGCAAATATCTAAGACCTTTCCAGGGAACGAAGCGCCCCAGATACAACAGGCGAACCGTGCTGCTGCCAGTTTGCCGGCCGGGCTGCCGGTGAAAATGGTGCGGAAGAGGTAACTCGGGATTAGGAGCGGGATGGACAACGCTGGCTTATCTGACAGTAGATGAGTGTTGTGCACCATCAGTAGCTTTCTGGACCCCTCAACCGTTTTGTTACTTAAAATCGGTAGAAGCTCGTAACGCTGCGGAAAGTAGGCCAGCAGCACAAATTTTTCCCAGCCAGTACCACGGATTTGCGCCAGCAGGTTACTACTGTGCATAGGAGCGAACCATTTGCGTCCGTTGTACTCGTCCAGGCATTTTATCTCCACCTGGGGAAGTGCGCGCAAATATGAAGCGACGGCGGCATCATATTCCATCCCGCCGGTAGAAGGCTGCTTAGAGACATTCTTTGTGCATATGATGCGCATTATTGTTTTACTTGTGGGCCCGCCAAACAACATGTCCAGCCAACTCCAAGCATTTCCGTGCCCGATAGTCAAAACTGAGGCGTATCATTGGCCCCACTAATCGGGCCACACGGCGTCCCAACAGGTGATAAGCTACCAATACGGGGCCGTGAATACCGGTGGTGATTTGCTGGTCTACAAATCCTATCTTCCCTAGTAAATACTCTATTCCATGGGCACTACCGTGAAAAAAGCAAGCCCGGTCGTGTTCCGGTTCTATATATGAACTGGACCCCACCACTACGCCCGCTGGTTGCAAAACCCGGTATATTTCTCCGAGGAGGGCCTCCGGCGAAGGGATGTGCTCGAGCACCTGGTTGCAGAACACGGCGCTAAATATATCTGCTGGGAAGGGGAGAGCCTGACCATCACCACAGACGAACCTCGGGCGGGGCCGCCGAAATCGAGTCTCTACATCTAAGCCAACCCAGCGGTAGCCCCTACTCTCCACGGACTGTGCTGCGCTCTGATCCCCACACCCCAGGTCAAGGCATTTCCCTGTGCCCGCCGGCAAGTAATCAATCGGATTGCAGAACCAACTGTGGCACTGCGGCTCGGGCATTCTCGGCACAGCATTATTTGGGTTGTCATGCATTTCTACTATTCCTTGTGCGCTTCGCAAACCAGGATGCAGGTGACAGCGAGAGCTACTCCGGCCAAGTTCCCAGCAATATCTTGCAGATCGGTACCGCGGCCCGGTACGAAGTTCTGGTGGACCTCATCTAACGCACTGTAGCCAACTGCTACTGCCGCACCGACCCAAGACAGAAGCCAGCTCTCTTGAACTGACCACGTAGTTCGCACAGTTGCGGTGGCAAGCAGGCACAGACCGCCATAAAGGGCCAAATGCCAGAAGAAATCGGGTATTCCAGTAGCATTAATATAGTCGGTAACAACGGAGCCGAGGCTAGACAGCACCCACACACCAGCCATATATAAGGATAGAGCAGCCCACAGCAGAATGCGGACGAAAAGGTGGTATTGACTCGTTGAGTTACTTGCTTGCGGCTGAAACAAAGCGCACACACTTTCCAAGCAGTTATGAGGTCCGAATTCCGGAAAGCCGCAGCCCTCCCAGATGTTAGCGGGGTTCTCCGTTCTGTCTTATGCTGCTGCCAGCAGGTTAT
>JALGTD010000078.1 GCA_029821515.1 Candidatus Zipacnadia bacterium
TTTGCCCATTGCTCTGGGCATTCTGGTGGCGACCGGGCAGGTGAGCATAGATGATTTGGATGAGGTCTCTGTTATCGGTGAGCTATCCCTGGATGGTCATCTGCGGCGGGTAGCAGGCGCGCTACCGGTAGCGATCGGCGCGCGAGCCTGGGGTCATCGCGCCCTGATCGTCCCCCCGGGCAATGGTAAAGAGGCGGCTGTGGTTGATGACTTTGAGGTTTACACAGCAGAGAACCTGTACGACTGTGTTTGCCTGCTGGGGGAGGGGCTGATGGCAGAGCCGGTCGAGGTCACCGAGGACGATCTCAACCTGGAGGCGCCCAGTTACGCGGTAGACTTCTCCGATGTCAAGGGGCAGCAGCATGTCAAGCGCGCGCTGGAGATTGCGGCCGCCGGCGGGCATAATGTGATAATGATAGGCCCGCCCGGAGCGGGGAAGACGATGCTGGCGCGACGGATGCCGACGATTCTGCCACCGATGGACCTGGAGGAGGCTCTGGAGGTCACCAAGCTCTACAGCGTCTCGGGGCTACTTACTTCGCATACCGCTTTGGTCACCACCCGGCCATTTCGCAATCCCCATCATACGGTCAGTACCGCCGGGCTGGTCGGAGGCGGCTCTATCCCGCAGCCTGGCGAAGTGAGCCTGGCCCACCACGGTGTTTTGTTTCTCGATGAGTTGCCCGAATTTCGCCATGATGCACTGGAGGTGCTGCGTCAGCCTATGGAAGACGGCACGGTGACGATCGCCCGCGCCCAGCAGACCCTGACGTTCCCGGCCAACTTTCAGTTGATTGCGTCAATGAATCCCTGTCCATGCGGCTACTATACGGATCCAGTCAAGCAGTGCACCTGCAGTCCTGGTGAGATATCTCGCTACCGCAAGCGCATCAGCGGGCCGCTGCTGGACCGCATTGACATCCATATCGAGGTGCCCCGGCTGGGGGCCGATGAGCTGTTCAAGCGAACGCCGGGTGAGCCGTCCGAGGCGATTCGTGGGCGCATCCTGAAAGCGCGAGAAATGCAGCGCGAGCGGTTCGCGGATAGCGACTTCCACTCTAACACCCAGATGACTCCCAAGGCGATGCGTCATTTTTGCCAGCTTGACAGCGATGTGGAAAGCCTGCTGCGCACAGCGATTGACCAGTTTGCGCTGTCGGCACGCGCCCATGACCGCATCATCAAACTGGCCCGCACCATCGCCGATTTGGACGGTAGCGAGGATATCGGCGTCCCCCATATCGCCGAGGCCGTCCAGTACCGTAGCCTGGACAGGAAGCTGTGGAGGTGAAGCCCTTCCTGGAGCCGGGCATCGTAAGAACCTTCGGGGTGCCTGGTTTGTAAGTCGGCCAGCTAGGGCATCTCCGGCAGAATCTCGGGTAGCCCGCCCATATAGGGACGCAACACTTCCGGGACTACCACAGTTCCGCTTTCGTGCTGATAATTTTCCAGGATAGCCAGCAGAGTGCGGCCAGCAGCTACGCCTGAGCCGTTCATAGTGTGCACGAATTCCGGCTTGGCCTGCGGTTGGGGGCGATAGCGGGTATTGCAGCGGCGGGCCTGGAAGTCGCCGTATTGGCTGCACGAAGAGATCTCCAGCCAGCGATCCATCCCCGGGCAGTAGACTTCCAGATCAAAGGTCTGTTGCGGTTGGAAGCCCATATCCCCGGTGCACAGTTGAGTACGGCGGTAGGGCAGCTCCAGCGCCTGGAGTATCACTTCGGCATCTTTGACCAGCTTTTCCAACTCCGCTGAGCCCTGCCCCGGCTTGATGAACTTCATCAGTTCGACCTTGTGAAACTGGTGGACTCGTACCATCCCTCGGGTATCTTTACCGGCTGCTCCTGCCTCCCGCCGAAAGCAAGCCGTATAAGCGACGTAGTAGATAGGGAGCTGGTCAGCGTCGAGAATCTCGCCCTGGTGCATATTGGTCAGGGGGACCTCAGCGGTGGGTATCAGATAGTAACCGTCGGTTGTCTTGAACAGGTCGTCCTCAAACTTGGGCAGATTGGCGGTACCGAAAAGAGAGCGCTCGTTGGCCAGATATGGGGGAAATACCTCGGTGTAGCCATGCTTGCGGGTGTGAGTGTCAAGCATAAAGTTAATTAGCGCCCGTTCCAGAGTGGCGCCGGCCCCGACATCAGTCACAAAGCGGGTACCGGCCATGCGCGCGGCCCCCTCAAAGTCCAGGATGCCCAGTTGCTCGCCGATTTCCCAATGAGGTTTGGGCGTGAAATCGAACTTGCGCTGCTCGCCCACCTCGTACATCACCACGTTATCCTGCTCAGACTCGCCAACCGGCACCTCATCGAGGGGGATATTAGGCAGATCCAGCATCATCTGCTCGAAGCGCTCTTCAACTTGGGTAAGCTCCTGCTGACGCCCGGCAAGGTCCTCCCCGATCTGCGCGGCCTGCACCTTGCGCACTCTGGTGTCGCTGTCTTCGCGCATAGCCTGGGCGATCTGCTCGGAGAGCTTGTTGCGCTTGGCGCGCAAGGCTTCCACATTCTGTAACAACTCGCGCCGCTGCGCCTCGGTCGCAATCAGCGTGTCGAGGTCAAACTCGTAGCCGCGCTTCTGCAGGGCCTGGCGTATCTTTTCGGGCTCTTCGCGTAGCAGGCGTCTATCGAGCACTGGTCAATACCTCTTCTCCTGTTCGAAGCTTGCCACCGGCCGGGTTCGTAGACTGACCGTAACCGGTTAGTAGGAAGATTGCAAAATGATTAGCTCGCAGTGCCACCTGGATTATAGCGATAAGTCTACCAGACGGGAAAGGGGTTAAACCTGATTGCTAAGCACGGCGGCGAATAGTCTTCTCCAGTTCGACTATAAAGTACAAGGTAGCGGCTATGCCAACACACAAGAGCATCTGCCCGGCCGACAGCGCGGTGGTATGCAGTATGGTCTGCAACCACGGCACGTAAGTGACAGCTAACTGCAGAATCACTGTCAGTATCACCGCGCCCAGCAATTGGGGATTGGACCCCAGGCCCATCTCCCACAGGTGTTTGGTCTCGGAGCGTATTGCCAGCACGTTGGCCATCTGTAAGTAAGCCAGGACGGCAAAGCAAGCGGTGCGAGCTGTCGTTATCTCACCGGTGACTTGCAGGATGTACCAAAACAGGCCCAGGGCACACAGGGCCATGTACACCCCGACCCACCCAATAAATGTGGCCATGCCGCCGGCGAAGATGCTAGCTTCCGGGTCGCGAGGCGGCCGATCCATAACGTCCTCCTCGGCTGGCTCTACGCCCAGCGCCAGAGCCGGCAGGCCGTCGGTGACCAGATTAATCCATAGAATCTGAGCCGGCAGCAGCGGGAGTGGCCAGCCCAGCAGAATCGAGCCGAACATCGTGAGTATCTCACCAGAGTTGGTGCTCAGCATATAACGGAAGAACTTGCGAATGTTATCATAGATGACCCGGCCGTACTCGACAGCGACCACTATAGTGGCGAAGTTGTCGTCCAGCAGGATCATATCGGAGGCTTCCTTGCTGACGTCAGTGCCCATCTGCCCCATGGCCACGCCGATATCCGCCTTCTTCAGGGCCGGAGCGTCATTTACTCCGTCACCAGTCATAGCCACGATCTGGCCCCGCTGCTGCCAGGCTTCAACTATGTCTATCTTATCTTGCGGCGAGACGCGAGCATACACCGAGATCTCGTCGACCTGGTCGGTCAACTGCTCTGGGGAGAAGTCCTGCAGCTCAGCGCCGGTCACCACCCTGGCACCGGACGGTAGCATAGCCAACTGCTCGGCGATGCTGGTGGCGGTGACTTTGTGATCGCCGGTGACCATGACCGCTTTGATGCCGGCGTTATTGCAGGTTTCTATGGCTGGCCCCGCTTCGGGCCGGGCCGGATCGCTCATACCGACCAGGCCGATGAAGACCAGATCCTGTTCGGCGTGGTCAGGCTCCATTGCTGGCACCTCATCCCACTGACGGAAGGCTGCGGCCAGCAGGCGCAAGCCTCGCGCAGCTAACTGGTACTGGCGGTCCATAATGCGCTGCTTGTCGTCTTCGGAGAGCGGGTGGATCTGCCCGTTGCGCAGAATAGAGATAGATCGGTCCAGCACACTCTCCATCGCTCCTTTGGTGTAGCTGACTAGCTGGCCGTCAGCAACTCGATGCAGGGTGGTCATCCGCTTGCGCTGGGAGTCGAAGGGAATCTCGTCAATGCGGGCGAAGTCCTGCTCCAGGTCGTCCTTGACCAGCCCAGCCTGCGCAGCCACACGCACCAGGGCCACCTCGGTTGGATCGCCAGTGGCCTTCTCTGCAGTTCTGCTCAGCTTAGTGACGCGAGCATCGCTGCAGAGGGCCATAGCGCGAAGCAGCACGGCGAAATCCTTGTATTCGGCTATGTCCACGTTCTGTCCATCACGCTGAAATTCAGCGCGTCGGCCCTCGTCGATTTCTGAAACAGTTAGCATCTCGTCATCGGCGCAGGCGACCTGGACAGTCATATTTCCCTGAGTGAGCGTCCCGGTTTTGTCCGAACAGATAACCGTCACCGACCCCAGTGTCTCCACGGCGGGCAGCCGACGAATCAGAGCGTTGCGCTGGACCATGCGTTGAGCGCCCAGCGCCAGCGTTATGGTCACGACGGCGGGCAGCCCTTCGGGTACTGCTGCCACTGCCAGACTCACGCCTGTCAGGAACATTTCGTACAGTTCATTACCACGCAGCAGGCCGCCGACGAAAACGACAGCACAGATGACCACCACCGCTCCCACCAGCCACTTTCCGGCCTGAGCCATGCGCTGCTGAAGGGGAGTTTTCGCCTCCTCAGTGGTCTGGAGCAGATCGGCAATCTGTCCGACCTGGGTGTCCATGCCGGTGGCCACAACCACGCCTCGCCCGCGCCCGGCGGTGACCATCGTACCGGAGAAGCCCATATTGGTCCGGTCGCCGACCCCAGTCTTCTCGGACAGTGTCCGGTCAGCCACTTTGGATACTGGAAAGGATTCGCCGGTTAGCGCCGCCTCGTCGATACGCAAGCTGCGGGCCTCGACTATCCTCATGTCGGCGACAACCTGCATTCCTGCCTCCAGCAACACTATGTCGCCGGGGACAACTTCGCGCGCGGCAATTTCTTTCGGCTCTCCGTCGCGGGTTACGGTAGCCGTCGGGGCAGCCATCCGCCGTAACGCGGCTACGGCCCGTTCCGCCCGATACTCCTGGGTAAAGCCGATAACTGCATTGGCCACCAGGATGAATCCGATGAAGAGGCTGTCAACAACCTCATGAATCAGTGCAGCCACTGCGGCGGCCACGATAAGCAGGATGACCAGAGGTTCGGTGAACTGCTCCAGCATTATCAGCCAAGGGCTACGCCCGCGCCGCTCGCGTAGTTCGTTGGGTCCGAACTGTTCCAGGCGACTGCGGATTTCGCCCTCGGGCAGGCCAGCTTCGACGTCGGTGCTCAGTTCCTCAATGACCTGCTCTATTGTTTTGCTGTGCCAGTAGTTCATAATATTGTCAGGCTACTCTTGCCGGGCAGCCATTGGCTCCGCAAGCAGGGCAAGCAGAGACGCTCAGGGCTGGCCGCGAAGTGGCAACATCGTCCCTAGATAATAGCCGAAATGAACCTCGATGACAAGGTGGCACCCAGGCGTAGCAACCCAGCGAAGATATGTTGATGGGAGCAAAGATAAAACCTCAATCCAGCAGCTTGTCCATTTGATAGCCCAGGCCGGTGCCCTGGAGGCTGGAGGTTTCCGCCTGACCACGGCGTACGTTGAAGATGCCCTCGTGGACGCGCTGCTCAGCTTGTGTAGTGGCGTCCGGGAAAAACTGGCGGCTGTTGGCCTCTACGCCCATTATTGTATAGAGCCGCGCGCCCATACCTACCGAGTGAATCAACGCCAGGCTGGGATTGGTCAGATCCTGCAGAGCATAGGGAATACCCAGTTCCCGGGCCTTGGCAGCAAAGAGCATATCGGCGGAATGCCCCTTACACGTCTTTAGCGCTACACCCGACCAGCCCAGCTCCATAGCCAGCTCAAAGCTCGCCAAGTCGGTGAGGCTTTCATCAACAATGACGGGTTTGAGTTGGGACAGCTCACGCATATCATAGCGGTGGGCGGTCAGGTCGCGCTCGGTAGGTTGCTCGATGTACAGAATGCGCTCGTAGCAGTCTGCAGACTGCTCCTTAATCTTGTGCAACATCTCTATTATGTAGTCAGGATTCTCACACTGTTCGTTGGTGTCAGCAGTCAGGTGTAGCTCGTCAATGCCAAGGTTGGGCAGCTCCTGGCGGCCGATCCGGTAGACCGCCAGCACCCGCTCAACATCCCAGTCCAGATCATTGCCCCGCAGCTTAACTTTCAAACAGTACATGCCCTCAGCGCGGATCCACTCATCCAGACTCACTGGCTTGCCGTCGTCGGGGTCAGATTCGTCCTTCTCGGCCTGGGTGAGCTTGTCCAGCCCGCCGACCAGATGAAAGATGGGGATTTGCGGCAGATACTCGCTGCGGATGTAGTCTGCCACGTATTTGTCTTTGAAGTCAGCTCCCAGGTACTTGCTCAGGTCACTCATAAAGTCCGGTCCGTAGCCGTCGTAGCTGTCAATACCATTGACATTGCCAAAGGCATCGTGCAGGGCAGCATCTACCGGTGAGGCGCATACCAGCCCACCCAAAAACGGCTGAGCCGGCACCAGGTCGCACTGGGTGCAGACATCTTCATTCATAGTGCGCAGGTCGTCTTCCAGATCACAGAAGATATCAATGGGATGGGCAGCAGATGGATAGGTCGCTGCCATATCGGCATAAAGTCGGGCCACTTCCATCATTGCTGCTTCTTTGTCCTCGTGTCCGAGTTCGGGAGTTGGCCAGGCCCAGTTGTCGGCCATGAAGATCCCGCCCCAGCCGTCAGCAACCTCGCCTCGGCCGTTCTCCACCGTGGCCCTGACT
>JALGTD010000001.1 GCA_029821515.1 Candidatus Zipacnadia bacterium
TACTGGTGCCGACGGTACGTATGAATTCGAGAACCTCCCGGACGACGATTATCGCGTCATACCGAGCTACGGCTCATGGTTCTTTGATCCTACCCAGACAGATGTGACGGTATCGGGGGCGGATGAGACCGGTGTGGACTTCAAACTGGTGGCGACCTACTCAATATCGGGCACGGTGTATGACACCGATGGCACAACCCCACTGGAGGGTGCTACCCTTAAGTGTTATGATGGTGTGTTCGCGGATCCCGCGGACCTGGTTGACGAGCAGGACAGCGACGTGGATGGCGAATACGAATTCGCAGGCCTGGTTGACGACGACTACCGCGTG
This sequence comes from Candidatus Zipacnadia bacterium, assembly GCA_029821515.1. Taxonomy (GTDB): domain Bacteria; phylum Armatimonadota; class Zipacnadia; order Zipacnadales; family Zipacnadaceae; genus JALGTD01. The sequence continues at coordinate 332 of JALGTD010000001.1, forward strand.
ATCCCAAGCTACGGCGGCTATAACTTCGATCCCACTCAGACAGATGTGACGGTGTCCGGTGCTGACGAGACCGGCGTGGACTTCGAGATGCAAGCCGGTGACTACAGCATATCGGGAACTATTCTCGACACCGGCAGTGACCCTGTTGTGGGCGTCACCGTTAGCATAACCGGTGCCTCGGACGAAACTGATTCATCCGGTGACTACATACTGGGCAACCTGCCCAACGGCAGCTATGATGTGGACTTGACTTCGGCGCCCGGCGACTACTATACCTACTCGCCCACTCCGCCGGTGACAGTGGTCATCAGCGACGACGATGAGGTCCAGGACTTCACAGCCACGGAACAGACCTTCAGCGTGAGCGGGACGGTCCTTGACGCCGGCGACGATCCGATAAGCGGTATTGTGGTCACCGATGGGACCAACTCGGATACCACTGTTGGCGATGGCACCTATACGATCACTGGCGTATCAGCCGGTCTGGTTACGATCACGGCCGAGCCGGGCGGGGGCTTCGTATTTGTGCCCCAGAGCCAGGACGTCACGGTGCCGGCGCCGGGGCCCAGTGATGTAACGGATGTTGACTTCACTGGTTATGCAGGAGTCGGGCACAGTTATTCGGCCGGACTACACCTTACTGGTGTACCCGTCTATCCGATTGAGGACTATGCCGAGGATGTCTTCCTGACCTCGGACATCTGGTGGTGGCATCCCAGCGGTACGGTCTACATCGGCACCGGTCATCCCAATGCCGCGTCGCTGTTGGTGGTTCAGCCCGCTATGGGCTTCTGGGTCAACTACGGCAGCGCCACCGACATCAACGTGGCGGGCATTGCGGTACCGACTGGCTTCCCATTTGTGAAGAATCTGGGGCCGGCCTGGAATATGATCGCCAATCCGTTTGACGGCTACAGGTTGCCCATGGCGAACATCGAGCCAGACACAGGCAACGTAATCCTGCCCTTTGTCTATATTTATGACTCGGGCAGCGGCTCCTATCGCCTGGTTACCGATCAGCCCGGCATTGGTGTAGCGCGTACCTATCTGGAGCCGTGGGAGGGTGCATGGCTGTATGCCTGCACACCCACCAACTTCACCATCGCTATGACGGCCGGGCCGGCAGCTACCGCGGCCGGCGCTGGAGAAGAGGTAGGCCTGCAGGCGCTTGACACCGGCCAGTCAGGCTGGATAGTGCCGGTGTTGGCCCACGTAGGTAATCGCAGCGACCTGATGGGCGCGATTGGTGTTAGCAGCATTGAGCCCTACAGCCTGCCCAATCCGCCGGCGGCGTTGAATAGCGTAGATCTCTACTTTGTCGGCGCCAGCGGGAGCCAGTTGGCTCAGTCAGTTGTTTCCCCGACCGGTGATACGGCTAGCTGGGAGTTTGTAGTTGCTACCGATATTCCGGATAGCGATGTAGAGGTAGCTCTGCCTGACCTCAGCCAGCTTCCCAATGATGTGGCGGTGACTTTGACTGATCTGGACACTGGTCGGGCTGTATATGCCCGGACGATGCCCAGCTACAGCTTCCGTAGCGGCGAGAACGGTGCTGTCCGTCACTTCCGTATTGAGATTGGGCCGCAGCAGGCGGTGGATGTTATGAATATCTCCGGGCAGGTCATCAAGACACTGGCCGTTGATGAAGTAGCCACCGCAGGTACTCATACGTTATCGTGGAACCTGCGTAGCAACAGTGGCACAGTGGTGCCACGGGGGATGTACCTGGTGAGGATAGATGCTGTGGCTGAGAACGGGCAGCAGACCAGCAGGCTGTGTCAACTGAGCGTAAATAGATAACCGTGGTACGACTGCCGAGCCATACTTGATCCAAGAGGGAGTATCGGTCAATGCATAACAACAAACAATGGACCATTGTGGTTGTCATCGCAGTAGTTGCTATAGTTGGCTGGCTGATTGCCGGCTGTGGTGGAGGTGGTGGTACAACACCGGCCAGCACTGGCAGTGTCAGCGGTAGTACCGTAGACATAGTCAGCCAGTTCGGCATCGGCGGTCTAACGGTCACAGTAGGGGGACAACAGGACGTCACGGATGGTAATGGTAACTTTGTGGTGACCGGTGTGCTCCCCGGCGTTCGGGACGTCGTGGTGACGCCGACCACACTTTGGGAGCAAGTGGGCGATGCACCGGACGTGGTGGTCGTGGCAGGGCAGACTACGCCCGTGGGTGTAATACTGGTTAGAGACCCAAACTCTGGTCCTCCCCCTCCCCCTGGTCTGCCGTAGTCGGACAGTGGCAGCATCTGTCCACGATGAGCAACTACGCGCCGCCTGCCGACTGGGCGGCGCTTCGGTGTATTATGAGCGAAGGCGGCACAGTTCACAGGCCCAGCGGCGTAGCCGAGCCGTTTCTCGCATACGAAGGGTATCCGAATTATATTGAAGTAGGCGTTGCGCACATCCGCAAGTCTGTGCTAAACTATAGAGTAATGTGAGTAAGGTATAGCTGCAGGTTTCTGTAAGATTTGGCATGAGTGCTTCTGATATGGCTGATTCTGGCCGTGGTATCCTGTTGGTAGTGTCAGGGCCGTCCGGAGTAGGCAAGGGGACGGTCATTAATGGTTTGATGGAGCAGTATCCCGACGTTACGCTGTCAGTTTCCTGCACGACCCGGCCGCCGCGTGCCGGCGAGAGCGACGGGCAGGATTACCAGTTTGTCAGTGACAGCGAGTTCGAGCAGATGCGCCGGTCGGGGGAGCTCCTTGAATGGGCTCAGGTCCACGGCCGGCACTATTATGGTACGCTGCGCCAGCCAGTGGAGGAGGCTTTGGCGGCAGGCCGAACGCTGGTGCTGGAGATTGATTATCAGGGGGCCAAGTCGGTCCGCGAGCAGCTCGGCGAGCAGGCCGTGCTGGTGTTCGTAGCGCCGCCTTCCTGGGAAGCACTCATCGAGCGGTTACGCAAGCGCCATACTGAATCAGAGCAGGCCATTGCCGAGCGCCTGGCCAGTGCGCGCGAGGAAATTGAGAATATGGAGATGTACGATTATGTGGTGGTCAACGATGAGGTGGCGGAGGCAGTCCAGCAGCTATCTGGCATCCTGCTGGCGGAGCAGCAGACTATAGAACGATTCGACTGGCGACGACTGCGCGATGAGCTGCTCGCCCAGGCCGATGGGTGGAGGTAATCGCGGTGCGTAGTGCTGCGAAGGAATTATGAGTGAGGAATTGACTGGAGAATTTGACAGAGCGTTGCAGGAACGGCGTATTGTGATTGTCGTCACCGGAGGCATTGCCGCCTACAAGGCTTGCGAGCTGGTTAGCAGGCTGACGGGCGCTGGTGCCGAGGTGCGAGTGGTTATGACGGAAAATGCTCGCCGGTTTGTAGGCGAGGCAACTTTCCGGGCGCTCAGCGGCCATCCGGTCTGCTGCGACACATTCGAAGAGCCGACCACCGATGAGATAGCCCACATTTCTCTGGCGGAATTCGCTGAGGTCATAGTGGTGGTGCCGGCCACGGCCAACATCCTGGGTAAGGTGGCAGGAGGTATATGCGACGACTTCGCCAGTACCGTCATCTGTGCGGCGCGCGGGCCGGTGATAATGGCGCCGGCGATGAACTGGGCAATGTGGCAGAATCCGATTGTCCAGGGCAACTGCCAGAAGCTGGAGGAGCTGGGCTATCGCATAGTCGCGCCGGAGACTGGTCGCCTGGCCTCCGGGGAAGAAGGGCCGGGGCGGTTGGCCAGCTTGGAGACGATTGTGGTGGAAATCGTCCGGGCGCTGGGCCAATCCAGCTATGACTCGTCCCTGGCTGGGAAGAAGGTGTTGATTACGGCCGGGCCGACGCGAGAATACCTTGATCCGGTCCGCTTCATCAGTAACCCCGCGACGGGCAAGATGGGCCTGGCCCTGGCGCGGGCAGCGATTGCGCGGGGTGTGCAGGTAACAGTAGTCAGTGGCCCCACTGAGTTAGAGCCTCCAAGACAGGTAGAAATGGTGCAGGTCGAAAGTGCCGCCGATATGCATCAGGCGGTGATGAGCCGCCTGGACGAGGTGGACATCTTCATTGGTGCTTCTGCGGTGGCCAATTTCACTCCGCGCAGCCGTGCCGCGCAGAAGATAGCCAGCAGCGAGGAAGGCCTGACCGTTGAGTTGGCCCCGACGGCTCACATACTGGCGGATGTCGCTGCCAGTCAGAATCGTCCGCAGACAGTGGTCGGCTTTGCGGCAGAAACCGAGGATGTCTTAGAAAGTGCCCGAAGCAAGCTCTCTGAGATGAGCTTGGACCTGATGGTGGCGAATGACCTGACTCTTCCGGGAGTCGGCTTTGGGACAGAAACCAACGAAGTGACAATAGTGCGAGCCGATGGCACCACGCGCCCGGTAGCCAAATCGGCCAAGGACCAGGTTGCCCGGGTGATTATTGATGAAATTGAGCAACTGCTTGAGATTGACGAGCAGTAGTTGAAGGGAGACGAAACAATTGACCCGCAAGAGTTTCACGTTTACCTCGGAGTCAGTCACAGAGGGACATCCCGATAAAGTTTGTGACCAGATTTCCGATGCAGTGCTGGACCACTTGCTAGCCGAAGACGCGAATTCGCGGGTAGCAGTGGAAACGTTGGTAACCACGGGGACCTGTTTGGTCGCTGGTGAGATAACCACAAAGGGGTATTGCCCGGTGGAGCATGTGGTGCGCGAGACAGTGCGCGAGATCGGCTACACCCGGGCCAAGCATGGCTTTGACTGTGAGACTATCGGCGTGCTGACGGCTATTCACGAGCAGTCGCCGGAAATCGCCCAGGGCGTAGATATTGGGGGAGCCGGCGACCAGGGCATGATGATTGGCTATGCTAGCAATGAGATGCCCGAGTATATGCCGATGCCGATTATGCTGGCCCACAAGCTGTGCCGCCAGTTGGCGAAGGTGCGCAAGACCAAAGAGCTCAACTATCTGCGTCCTGATGGCAAGAGCCAGGTAACGGTTCGTTATGAAGATGACAAGCCGGTCGAGGTTGTCAAGGTTCTACTCGCGGCGCAGCATCGGCCCGATGTGGGCCAGGAGCAGCTTCGTGGCGATTTGATTGAGGCTGTGGTTCTTCCGGTCATTCCTGACGAGCTGCGCGCCGACGGGCTGGCTGACAATGTTTTTGTAAATCGCACCGGCAGTTTCAGCACGGGGGGGCCGCAAGCTGATAGTGGGCTGACCGGGCGCAAGATCATCGTTGATACCTACGGCGGTTGGGCGCGGCACGGGGGAGGGTCTTTCAGCGGCAAGGACCCCAGCAAGGTGGACCGCAGCGCCACCTATATGATGCGCTATCTGGCTAAGAATATCGTCGCAGCGGGCCTGGCGGACCGCTGTGAAGTCCACATTGCCTATGCCATCGGGGAAGTGGAGCCCTTCTCCTTCGATACATTCTGCTTTGGCACCAACAAGATACCCGAAGAGCAGATTAATGAGCTGGTGAGAGATAATTTCGACCTAAGCCCTAAGGGAATCATTGAACATCTCGACCTGCAACGACCCATCTATAAAGCAACTGCCGCTTATGGTCATTTCGGCCGCGATGAGCCTGACTTCACATGGGAGCGGCTGGATGCAGTAGACCTGCTGCGGGAGAAGGCGGGACTCTGAACAGCCCGAGCCAACCACAAGGCAATTTGCTTGGCTCCGACGAGACCTATGCCCAGGTTCTTATCGACCGTGCCGCCCGTGCCGTCGATCGTCCCTTCACATACAAAATCCCATCTCGATTAGCTGAGCGTGTTGCCATCGGCAGCCGCGTACTGGTGCCGTTTGGCCCGCAGAAGTTGGTCGGCGATGTGGTCGGGTTCACCGACCAGGCGCCTCCGGCGAAGTTGAAAAGCATCATCAAGCTGCTTGACGAACAGCCTTTGTTTGGTGCGGAGCAGCTTGATTTGGCCCGCTGGGTGGCTCAGCGCTATTGCTGTTCGTTGCGCGAGGCGTTGCGGCTGGTTATCCCGCCGGGGGTCTCGCGGTCGCGGTTTACTACCGTCACGATAACTGACGAATGCCAGCGGGTCGAGCCTGAGCAATTATCGCAGACACCACGTCAGTCGCAGGTTTTCGATCTACTTCAGGCGACGGGCGGGGAAGAGGATCTTGACAATCTGGTTCAGCGGACTCAACAGACCGCCGACAGTAAGCTATCTCGTGCGGCGGTGCTGTCGGCAGTGCGCAGCCTCGAAGAGAAGGGCCTGGTGGAAAAAAGACGCGGGCTAAGTCGTCCCACCGCCAGCCGTCGTACTCAGCAGGTTGCCCGACTGTGCAATGACGATATAGATTGGGCACAGGTGATCGAGGAACTATCGGCGATAGCCCCGCGCCAGGCAGAGGTTGTCCGCGCCCTCATAGAAGCGGACAGGCCGATACCGGTTGCTGAGCTGTCGCGCAGTGCAGTAACGGCGCTAACTAACAAGGGGCTGGTGCGAGTAAGCGAACAGCGGATTCAGCGGATTCCGCATGAGCCGGGCCTGGGTAATGTTGACGCCGAGGCCTTGCCGCCCACGCAGGCTCAAGACAGAATTCTCCAGCACGTGTATGAGGCGGTACAGGCGCATCGTTATGAGGCGCTGCTGCTGCATGGTGTGACCGCCAGTGGCAAGACCGAGGTCTATCTGCAGGCTATCGAGGCGGTGCGGGCCGAGGGGCGTAGTGCCATCGTGCTGGTGCCGGAAATTGCGCTTACCCCGCAGATGGTGGGCCGCTTTCGGGCTCGTTTCGGCGACAGTTTGGCCCTGTTGCATAGCGCACTGAGTGCCGGCGAGCGCTACGATGAGTGGGAGCGAGTGCAGCGCGGTGAGGCTGACATCGTTATTGGGGCTCGTTCGGCAATCTTCGCTCCTTGCCAGGAACTGGGCATAGTTGTGGTTGACGAAGAGCACGAGCATGCCTATAAGCAGGAGAGTGCACCCCGTTATCTGGCCACATCAGTGGCCGCCGAGCGTGCTCGGCGCAGCAACGCGGTACTACTGATGGGGTCGGCTACACCATCACTGGAAGCGTATTACCGCGCCAGCCATGAGGATGGGCTTTCCCTTATGACCCTGCCGGAGAGGATTGACAGCCGCCCGCTTCCCCCAGTTGAGATTATTGACCTGCGCACCGAAACATTGATGGGCAAGGGGGGCAGTTTTAGCCAGATGATGCTGGAGGCCATCGCTGACCGACTGGCGCGCGGCGAGCAGACTATTCTGTTTTTGAACCGCCGGGGTTTTTCGACGTTCGTGATGTGTCGTGATTGTGGCTATGTGCTGCGCTGCCCCAATTGTGCGGTATCACTGACTTATCATCATGGTAGCCGGCGGATGCGCTGCCATCACTGCGACTACAGCCTGCCGGTGCCTGATCTGTGCCCCAACTGCGAGGGCTACGAGATCGGGTTTTACGGCCTGGGTACCGAACGAGTAACTGACCAGATCGAGCGAGAGTTTGCGGGGGCCACTGTGGCGCGGATGGATCGGGATACCGTCAGCCGTAAGGGTGCGTATGGTGATATTCTGCGTTCGTTTGCCCGGGGCGAGGCTGACATTCTGGTGGGCACCCAGATGATTGCCAAGGGGCTCGATTTAGCGAACGTGACGCTGGTGGGCGTGTTGAACGCCGATGTCGGGCTATACACGCCCGACTTCCGTGCAGCCGAGCGGACATTCCAGTTGGTCACCCAGGTAGCAGGACGGGCGGGCCGGGCGGAAAAGCCTGGCGAGGTGCTGGTGCAGACCTACAATCCTGATCACTATGCCATCGTCACGGCCCAGAAGCATGACTATGCGGCGTTCTATGAACAAGAGATTAGGGCGCGTCGTCATAACCTATATCCACCCTTTGTAGAGCTGGCCAACCTTGTTTTCCAGGATGAAGATGAGGAGAGTGCCCTCAACACTGCGCGCCAGGCGGCAGTTTGCCTGCAGGACATGGGGGTTTTCTTCAAAAAGGGTGATGTTCAGTTTCTGGGGCCGGCACCTGCGCCCCTGCACAAACTGCGGGGCCGATACCGCTACCAGATGCTACTGAAAGCGGCCGATATGGAGCGATTGAATCAGACAGTTCGGAATCTGGTGGAGGCTCTGGCTGATACCGGCTCTACGCAAGTAGTATGCGATGTTGAACCGATGGATATGATGTGAAGCAGTTTGTGCTGGGAAGTGATTGACTGTGGCTACACCACTAATTCGGATATATGGGGACCCGGTTCTGCGCACGAAGGCCAAGCAGGTTCGCGAGCTAGACGAAGAGGTCCAGGCTCTGGTAGAGCAGATGGTTGCGGCAATGTGTGATAATCAGGGTGTCGGACTGGCTGCGCCGCAGGTCGGCTCGCTGTTGCAAGTGATTGTGGCGCGACCTGACACCGAAGAAGACACCGAGATCTTTCAGTTGATAAATCCTCGCATTATCGCCGCCGACGGCAGCCAGGAGGGGATAGAGGGCTGCTTGAGCTTGCCTAGCTTGCGGGGCGAGGTGAAACGATCCGCACAAGTTGCTGTGGAGGCAATGACTCCCGAGGGGAAGAACATAACGATCGAGGCGACTGGGCTGCTGGCGCGAGTCTTCGAGCATGAGATTGACCACCTCAACAGCGTCTTGTTTGTTGACAGGACTGCTGCTGATACGCTCTGTTGGCTGATTCCTGATCCCGAGACAGAAGATGGTTATCGGCTGGAAGAGACCACTATTGAAGAGGCCGAGCAGTGCTTCGCTCGGCTGCGGGACAAACGTCAGGCCAAGGGGGGAGCCCAGCAGTGAGGGTGGTTTTTTGGGGAACGCCCGGACTCGCAGCACAGTATCTGTCGCCACTGGCTGACCGTCAGGAACTTGTCGGGGTAGTGACCCAGCCAGATCGGCCTAAGGGGCGAAGTCGCGAGCCCAGTGCGCCGCCGGTTAAGCGGGAAGCTGTCAAATTTGGCTGTCTGGTGCTGCAACCGGAAGATCTGCTAGACCGCGATTTTCAGGGACAGTTGCGAGAGCTATCACCTGACGTCTTCGCGGTGGTAGCATACGGATGCATTCTGCCGCCCAGTGTCATTGAGATGCCAGCCCAGGCAGCGGTAAATGTTCATTATTCCTTGCTGCCCCAGTTACGGGGAGCTGCGCCGGTGCAGCATGCCTTGATGCAGGGCTTGACAGAAACGGGTGTTACGGTGCAATATGTAGCGGAACAGCTTGATGCTGGCGACATCATCCTGCAGCAGAGCATCACTATCGAGCCTGGTGACAATACGGCTATACTGACTCAGCGCCTTACGGAGATCGGTGTTCCCTTGTTGCTGGAGGTATTGGAGCTAATTGTTTGCAGCCGGGTCACAGCGCGGTCCCAGGATCACACGGCGGCCACTTATGCGCCTCTACTAACCAGGGAGGATGGCATCATTGACTGGTGTCGGCCGGCCCGGGATATTGTCAATCAGATCCGGGCCTGCTATCCGTGGCCAGGCAGTGTTTGTTGGCTGGGCGATCGACAGATTAAGATAACCAGTGCCAATGCTATTGCCCAGGCGGATTTTGAAGAAGGAGATTGCGGGCAGATTGTTGAAATTAGACAGCAAGAGGGATTTGTAGTGCAAGCCAAGCCGGGCGAGGTGTTGATTACACGATTGCAGCCAGCCGGACGGCAGGAAATGTCCGCTGTTGACTTTCTGCGGGGAGCGCGATTGAGCAAAGGTGCACGGTTTGAGTCTGTTAATATTTGAGTCAACAACTTACGGTAAGCTCTGATAAAATAGCGGATCGTTGTCACAGGGGGTTCGTTATGACTCAAATGTTGCAGAAAGCCGATGAGTTGCGCCGCAATGGAGAGTATGAACAAGCCCGCGAACTGTATAAGCAGATCGTGGCCGACCAGCCTGGCGAGCCGATGGGGTGGTGGGGGCTGGCCCATGTGGTGATGAACCAGGGGGATTTTGAACTGGCTGGGGAGAATTTTCAGCGGGCTGCCAAGCTGGCGCCCAAGAATCAGCGCATAATCTACGATTGGGCAATGCTGTATACTATGCTGGGTGAGTACGACGCAGCCCGCCCGTTGTTTGAGAAGGTTGTGGCGATGGCTCCCAGCAGCAAAGAAGCAGCAGATGCCCAGAAACAATTAACTTACTACTAACCAGTAACAGGCTTTGGAGTACACCAATATATGTCCGATTATGTCACGGTGACTTTCGAGCCGGCAGGGGCAAATGTGCAAGTTCCTGTCGGCACTAACCTATATGAAGCCGGCCAGCGAGCCGGCATTGAGATAGCTGGCTCCTGCGGCGGCCAGGGCATTTGCGGAGAGTGCCAGGTTATTATTGCCGATGGTATGGTCAGTGAGCTCACCTCACAGGAAAGAAAGTTATTGGCGCCGGCGCTTATCGAAGAGGGTACCCGCTTGGCCTGCCAGGCCGAGTTGCTTGGTGATGCAGTTGTTCGGGTGCCGAGCATCCAGGAGGTTGTTGTCCGCAAGACTCTGACGGCTGAATCGGTACGCTCAGTGCCCCTGGCGCCCAATGTTCGGCGTTATGACCTTAATGTCCCTGCCCCTAGTATCGACGATCAACGCAGTGACTTTCGGAGATTGGCCGAGGCGATAACTGAGCGGTCCTCTGACTTGACGGCCACGGTGCAGTGTCTGGGTAGTTTGGCCACTGCGTTGCGGGCTGAAGATCAGCAGATCGCGGTAACCGCGGTCGGCAGCCAAGTTGTGGATGTAAGGCAGGCCTCTATGCGGTCACCAGTTCTGGGGGTTGCCGTGGACATTGGCACCTCCACAGTGGCAGTCTATCTGGTAGATATGGAGACAGGGGAACATCTCGTCACTGCGGCCGGCCAGAATCCGCAGACGCAATTCGGAGCAGATGTTATCACACGCATCCAATATGCTAACAGCCACGATGACGGCTTGACTGTGCTACGGGATGCGATTGTGGCGGCCATTAATCGTTTTATTGGTCAAGCCGTGGCAGAGGTTGGTGCTACCCCCGCTGATGTCTATGAGGCAACGATAGTTGGCAACACCTGTATGCATCACATCTTTCTGGGCTTGGAGCCGCGCTATTTGGCACAAAGTCCCTATGTGCCGGTGACCACTGAAGCGGTCAGCACGTCTGCAGATCGGCTTGGTCTGCAGATAAACCCACGAGGCAACGTTTTTTGCCTGCCGTGCATAGCCGGATTTGTGGGAGCTGACACTGTCGGTGTGATTGTTGCCAGTGAGCTGACGCGGCGCGACCGTCCCACTCTGGCGATAGATATCGGGACTAATGGTGAAATAGCGCTATGGTCTGGTGAGCGGCTGCTGACCGCCTCCTGCGCGGCGGGTCCGGCCTTTGAAGGCGCTCAGATTCACCACGGAATGAGAGCAGGTCCGGGCGCAATAGATGAAGTGTTTATAAGTGGCGATGACCTGGCAGTGCATACAATTGATGATCAGCCCGCCCGGGGTATTTGCGGCTCGGGGCTTTTTGATGCGATGGCGGTGTTGCTGGAATTAGGGTTGGTTGACGCAAAGGGACATATGGTTGACGGCCAGAGTGATGGAGCTTTGTCCGACATCGTGGCAAGGCGTGTGGATGGCGAAGCCAACGAACGCCACGTAGTTCTGGCCGATGCTGAGCAAAGCGCAAACGGTCCCATAGTGTTGACCCAGAGGGACGTCCGCGAGATACAACTGGCCAATAGCGCGATTCGGGCCTCAACAGAGATGTTGCTTGAGATGGTCGGCTTGGAGCCGGATGGCCTGGACGAGGTGCTCATTGCTGGGGCCTTCGGCAACTTCATTAATCCCGCTAGCGCGCTACGGATAGGGTTGCTTCCTGAGGTGCCAGAGGGTAAAATAGCAGGGATTGGCAATGCGGCCGGGGCTGGAGCAATCCTGACGCTGGTCTCCCAGCGTGAGCGTGACTATGCCAGGCAGGTGACCGAGAGGGCCGAGCACATTGAGCTGTTTCGTAGCTCCGACTTTCAGGACCGATTTGCCGAGTATATGATATTTCCATAAGACGAGCAGGTATTACCCAAGCCGGCAATGAACCTGCTGGTTGTCGAGCAGCAGGCACTTTCTAAGACACGTCTAGTTGTAATAGGAGGATGACCGATGGCAGACCTAGAAGCTCTAGGACAAGCAGTAATCAATGGGGACCGTGACGAGGCGGCGCGTCTCGCCCAGAAAGCAGTTGATGAAGGAGTCGATCCCGAGATCATTGTCAACGAGGGGCTCATTGTGGGGATGAATGAGGTGGGCCGCAGGTTTAAGGCCAATGAGTTCTATGTCCCCGAGGTGCTGATTGCCGCCCGAGCAATGCACGGGGGTATGGACATCGTTAAGCCGCTGCTGGCGGAAAGCGGGATCGAGCCGCGCGGACAGGTGCTGATTGGCACTGCCCAGGGCGACCTGCACGACATTGGCAAGAACCTCGTTGCGATGATGCTCGAAGGGGGAGGATATGAGGTCATTGACCTGGGGGTGGATGTCTCGCCGGACCAGTTTGTTGAGGCAGTCAACGAACACTCGCCGAACATCGTAGCGATGTCGGCGTTGTTGACCACAACGATGCCGGGGATGAAGGATACGATTGAGGCGCTGGATGCTGCCGGCGTCCGCCAGCAGATCAAGGTTATGATCGGAGGCGCGCCCGTTACCCAGGACTATGCTGATGAAATTAGCGCCGATGGCTATGCTCCGGATGCCGCCTCGGCCGTCGATCTGGCTGCTGAGCTTGTGGCGTCGTCGTAACTGCCTTTACCGCTGGGCCCGTTCCCAGCCAGCTGACTATGCAGTCCGTGTCAGAAGCTGGGGCTTGGCTCCGTCTGGTAGCCATCGCCTGTTGAAACATCCAGCCGCAGCTACGCCTATGTAGCTGCGGCCTGAGGTACTAGTGCAGATGAATACCGAAACGATGAGCGGCAGCAAAAAAGCAGGCAAAGGACGATCTGTTATGTGGATTGCGCTGGCGGTATTACTGATGGCCATAATGCTGGGGGCGGCTGGTCAGATCTGTCTGAAATTTGGCCTGGGCAAGCTGGATTCCCAGGCGGCATTTGTGGTTATCACAGCGATGTTCCGCGACTGGTATGTATTGGCTGGCTTTATTGCTTATGGTGTCAGTTCGTTGATGTACCTGTTTGTGCTGTCGCGGCTGGATGTAAGCTACGCCTACCCTTTTGTTGCCATAAATTACGTTTTCGTCACCTTTCTGGCGTGGCTTATTCTAAAGGAGAGTGTGCCGACCTTGCGGCTGGTTGGCCTGGCCATAATCTGCATTGGAGTTGTAGTACTATCCACCAGTTACAGGGGCCACCAGCCAGACTCCGGTGGCAGCCTCGGCACTAGTGCCATCGAAAGGCCGGTCAATCAGGAATAGCGAACCTGCCGGCATTTGCTTGTTTCGCCAGCGTATCAGACTTCCGTCACTGCCGGGGGAGTATTAGTGTCCCAACGCAGCAACGGTAAATATGTGCCGCTGGTGGCAGTTGCCGTTCTGGGCGCTGTTGCTCTGGGCTTTTGGTCACCGTGTCTCTTCTTCGGTAGAGTTCCTGCCACCGTTGAGCATCAAAGCTGGATGGTGCCGTGGCGCGGAGCTCAGCCCCCTGAGATAGTCGGGCGACAGTGGGATCCGCTGCTGTGGGATAGTGTAGCGCAGTTCTATCCGTGGCGAGTACTGCTGCGGCGAGGATTGCGTGAGGGCGAGCTGCCGCTGTGGTCTCCGTATCAGTACTGTGGATACCCTCTGGTGGGCAACGGCCAATCGGGAGTATTTTATCCCCTTAATTGGCTGCTGCTCATTTTGCCGACAGCAAAGTTTCTGGGAATTAGCCTGGCCCTGCACCTCTTCATCGCGGGCTTGCTGACTTTCTACTTCTGTCGCCTGCTGAGGCTGTCAGTCCTCCCCGCGCTCTTTGCCGCTCTGGCCTTCTCATACGGCGGGTTTATGATAACGTGGGCGCTGCTGCCGACACTGGTGGCCAGCGCAGTATGGCTGCCGGGTGCACTTGCTGGCATTGAGTTGACCCAGCGCAGGCGCCGCTGCTGGGGTACAGTGCTGCTGGCGATTTCTCTGGGCCTGACCCTGTTGGCTGGACATATGCAGGTTGCAGCCTATGTGTGGATGGTCGCCGGGGTATATGCACTGGGTCGGTTGTTGTACAATCTGTGGCGCAAGGAGGCGGTGACCTGGTGGCCGGTACTGGCTGGTGCCGGGTTAGGGCTGATGCTGGGGATGGCGCAGGTTCTGCCCACAGTTGAACTGGGAGTGAACTCGCCCCGGGGTAGTCAGGTTCCCACCGAACAAGGCTGGCAGTTTCAGCAGCACCGCTTTCTGCGACTTTTTGAGCTTATCACCTTGGTCTCACCCGATGCCCTGGGGACGCCGGCTAGCTCTTCCCTGGAGGATCAGTACTGGGGCACCAAATTCGGGATCGTCTACAGCGAGCACTGTGGCTTTGCCGGCGTGGTAACGCTGCTATTGGCCCTTATAGCCGTCGTCTATCGTCGTGACCGTATCAGTTGGGCATTTGCTTGCGCGGCGCTGGTTGTGCTGTCAGTGATTATGGGCGGCCCGCTGGCACGTATGCTTTACTTCTGGGTGCCGAAGGTCGGCGTGATGGGCAGTTTTACTCGGTTATTGTTCGTCTATATCTTTCTGGTTGCGGTGCTGGGGGCGCTGGGCCTGGATCATCTGATGAGCCGGACCTGTGCCACCAGTCGGCTGGGGAGGGCTGCATCTTACCTGCTCGGCATCGGATTCGCGGTGGTATTACTGGCTGAGCTGCTGCCGTGGGCCTGGCGTTTCGTGCCGATGCAGCCGGCTGGGGACTTGTATCGGCAGACCGAGCTGACCCGGCAGATTCAGAAACGGTGCGATCCGACTGAGGGCCGCGTGCTCGCGATCACACCTCGTCGCGCCTGGAGCTTGCTGCGCACCCCGCCAGCCGTGCTTCCGCCCAATTCTGCTACTGTCTATGGTTACCTAAGCCCCCAGGGCTACGATTCGCTCTCAATAGACGACTACTACAAGTTTGCCGCGAAGCTGGAACACGAGCCGCCGGCGCCGGTGGAGAACGGCAATATGATGCTGCTGGAGAATTACGCATCACCCTTGCTATGTGATGTGGCAGTCAAGTGGATAGTATCAAGGGAGCCGCTGAGGGGCGATGATCTGAAATTGCTGTGGCAGGGGGAGGGTGCTTATCTGTACCGAGCGCAGTGCGCGTCGCGATTTCGGGTAAGAAATCTGGCGGGAAAGGCAATTGAACCCAGCGCCGTCAATACTGGTCTCAATTATGTAGAGGTGCAGTTGCCTCCGGTTAACGGTGGAACTCTGCTGGTCGCCGACACCTGGTATCCGGGATGGCGCTGCTTTGTTGATGGGCGACCAGCGGGACCTGGCCGGTGTGGAGTTTTTCGCCGTTTGGAGCTTACTGGCGGTGCTCAGTCCGTGTTTATGGCCTACTATCCAACTACGGTGGTCTGTGGCTTGTTCCTCTCATTGCTAGTAATTGGCCTGCTGGCAGCCGTGATTACCGGGTATTGGACGGTTACCCGAAAGAATTAGCCTGATATGAAAATACTGTTGATATTTCCGAGATTCAAATACCCGTGCGGAGATCCACCTCTGGGCGTAGCCTATCTGGCCTCAGTGGCGCGGCAAACAGGCGCCGAAGTTGAAATCTTTGACGCAACGTTCGTCAAGTATCCGCTAGCCGTGCTGCGCGAGAAGCTGCAAACAAGCCACTATGATGTGGTAGGCATAAGTGCGATGACCTCTATGCTGGCGGCGGTCGCACAGATTGCAGCATTGATTGATGAGGTCAAGCCGGAGACAACGGTTATCGTCGGGGGGCCGCACGCGACCGTAATGCCTGGCCAGACGCTAGGGCTGCCCGGTGTGGATGCAGTCGTCATTGGCGAAGCCGAAGAAAGCTGGCGACGGCTCATCGAAGCTGACCTGGATTTCACTGAGGTTTCAGGATTTTCCTATTTACGGGATGGTGAGGTTATCAGCACAGGGCCGACGCCCCTGGTCAAGGATATTGATACTATCTCCTATCCCGCCTGGGATCTGCTGCCGATGTCGCAATATCTGAACCTGTGGTACCAGTTGGATGCTGTTGCCTACGGGCTGCGGGGCACCTCGGTAATTGCCGCGCGGGGCTGCCCGTATGACTGTAGCTACTGTCAACCGACGCTGCGGAAGCTGTTCGGTAGGCGAATCCGCTATCGTTCGCCCGATAACATAATAGGCGAGCTTGATAAACTGAAGCAGCGCTATGATGTTGCCGGAATTATGTGGCTGGATGATACCTTCGGGCTGAATCGCACCTGGCTTACTGAATTGTGCCAGGCGCTTGTTGACTGGGACGGTGAGCTGGTTTGGGGCTGTAATCTGCGCGCTGATATCGTCGAACACGAAACGCTGGCGATGATGAAACAGGCGGGTCTGCGCATTGTCCATCTGGGCATCGAGTCGGCAACTCAGCGAATTCTTGACGAGGTGTATAATAAGGGCATTACTGTCGAGCAGGTGCGTGAAGCAGTGCATACAGCTAAGGATTTGGACTTGTGTGTGCGGGGTTATTTTATGCTGGGTGCACCCGGCGAGAGTGAGCCGGAGGTGCGTGACTCGCTACGGCTGGCTAATGAGCTGCCGCTGGATGATGTCACCTTCAGCATCACGACCCCCCTGCCGGGAACTCACCTGTATCAGCGGACTAAGCAGATTATCGCCCGCGACTTCTCGGCATTTGACTACTACAAGAGTGCTGTCTACGACAGCGATGAGGTCTTATCCGCAAGTCGCCTGAATTGGCTGCGGAAGCTGGGGTATCTGCAGTTCTACCTGGGCCCCCGGCGTCTGTGGCGAACACTGCGCTCAGCGGCGGGCCTCTCTGGGTTGCGTAAGATGCTGGTTAAGGTCAAGCGATTTTGAAGAGGACTATGGAAGCGAGCAAAGCAGTCAAGATAAGTCGGGCTGAATGCCATGCTGTGCTGGGGCTGGCTATTGCGGTGATGGCCCTGACGGTATTGCCCTATGTGTATGCTATGCAGTTGGCTAACCCCGGCGAATACTTTTCCGGCTTCATCTGGGGGGTAGATGACGGCAATGTCTACCTGGCCTGGATTCGGCAGGCTGCGACAGGTAAGTGGCTGTTGGCCAATCCCTTCACTATTGCGCCGCAGGACCCGCACTTTCTTAATATCTTTCTAATCCTGTTGGGTAGATTCTCCGCTCTGACCGGTCTGGCGCCGATTGTTGTATTTCACCTGGCGCGGTTCATTGGCGGAGTGTTTCTGCTATACGCCTTTTTCCTGTTGGTAGCGGAGCTGACTTCTAGTATTAAGGTCCGCCTGACAGCGGTGGCGCTAGCAGCACTCTCGTCGGGACTGGGATGGATTGTTTATCTCCAGGCCAAGATGTCGGGGCTGCCCCTGGGCGCATGGGACGGTCTTCGTCCGATGGATGTAGCCTACGGCTGGCAGGCCCAGCCCGAAGCGGTAACCTTTCTCGCATTGCTGCTGAATCCGTTGTTCGTGACGGCGATGGGGCTGCTATGCCTGGTATTTCGGTACGGACTGCGAGCCGCTGGCCAGCCGGGCTGGCGCAACGCGCTCATCTGCGGCCTTCTGTTACTGCTTCTGGGAAATATCCACTCCTATGATGTTTTGATTGCCTATTCGGCGCTATTTGTCTGGTTCATCATCGCCGCTGGCAATGGCAGAATCTCCTGGCGAGTAGCGGTGGCCCGCTACGCTGTGATTGGCCTGCTGGGTCTGGCTGCTCCGGTGTGGGCATACTATGCCTCGCATGCCGACCCGGCCTATCTGGAGAAGGTAGCGACCTCCACTCGTTCAGCGATGCCCTGGGATTACGCGCTGGGCTACGGCCTTGTTTTTCTACTGGTGCTGGTCGGGGCAGTTGTGATCATCCGCTTGCGAAGGACAGCAACGGGCGTCGCGAATGAGAAGTTTAGTAGAAAGCTGCTTTTTCCGATAGTCTGGGCTGCTTTGGGCTTTGGGCTGCTGTACTTGCCAGTGTCATTTCAGCGCAAGCTCATCGAAGGGCTGCACCTGCCGCTGTGCCTTCTGGCAGCCGTAGCACTGGTTGAACTGCACCGACGGTTGGCCGGCCGGGTCTCATTCGCCCTGGTATTGGCTGTGTTCCTGCTACTGACTGTGCCATCGAATCTACTATTCTTGGCGGATTGCTTTGATCACCTGGCTGTCAATAACGTGGACCTGCTGCGCTACCTGATGCCTCCAGCTTATCTGTCGAAGGCTGAGAAGACGGCGTTGAATTGGCTGGAGGCTAACGCCCCGCCCGGGGCAATAGTGATGTCTTCTTCGTTGACGGGGAGCCACATTCCCGCACACACCTCCTGTCGGGTGGTGGCGGGCCATTGGGCGGAGACGCTCAACTTTGGGGAGATGCTGCGACTGGTTGGCTACTTCTACTGGCCGGGTCAGGAGGCGTTGGTGCGCCGCCAGATCCTGCGCAGGACCGGCGCCGATTTCGTCTACTATGGTCCCCAGGAGCAGCTTCTGCAACAGGGCATGGCTGCTGGCGGACAGTTCAAACCGGATGCCGAGTGGAATCCCAGTGTTGGTCTGCCCGAGCTTGAAATAGCGTTTGTTGGCGATGGCTTGCGAATATACCGAGTACGCGAGTGATGTCAGAGCGGATACCCAGCGCGCCGAGCCGTCGAACTTCTCAGGCTCTGAGGCGTCTATATAAGTGGAGGCTTAGATGAGACGATTGTGTAATTACAAACCGCTGCTTGGCGCTATATTACTGCTGATACTGGTCGCAGTGCCAGCCGTGGCTCGCCAGTGGAGCGAGGAGTACGAAAAAAAGGTAGGCGAACAGGCAGTTGAAGCTGTCCTCAAAGACAACAAGTTGTATGAAAACGAGGAAGCTCAGCAGCATATTGAGCAGATAGTAGCGCGGCTGGTTCCCTGCACGCAGCGACCGGACCTGAAGTATACGGTTTACTTGCTCGACGATGAAGAGATCAACGCCTTCACTGTTCCGGGAGGCTACATTTTTGTCAACAAGGGTCTATTGGATGATGTCGAATCCGAGGCGCAACTGGCTGGCATAATTGCTCACGAGATGGCGCATAATTGTACATACGACGCGCTTGACCAACTCAAGCGCGCCCAGAATATGTCTTTGGCTACGGCGGCGGCGGTGCTGATTGCTGTGGTCACGGGGCGTGGCGATGAAGCGACATACGGGGTACTGACCGCGGGGCAGGTAGTCACCCGGGGGGTGCTGTCCACCTACTCGATTGAGATTGAGAGCCGGGCCGACGAGAATGCTGCCCGCTATCTGATAGGAGCTGATTACAATCCAGTCGGGCTACTGACGTTTATGGAGCGACTGGCGCGGGAGGAACGCCACAGGCCCAATCCCAATCTGGGCATCTTTCAGACTCACCCGCTCTCCAGGAAGCGAGTTGCCGATTTGATTGATCTGTTGAACGAGGCCGGTGTGGATATCAACCGCCGCGCGGTTACGGAGTGGGACCCGCCGGTTGTGGGAGCCGGCCAGGTCAACGCAAAACCGGTGCAGATCTTGAAGCTATGGGATCAGCGGCTGTTTGCGTTCGATTATGCACCTGATTCCACAGATGTAGAGGCGCGTGGTCAGCAGATGGTACAAGTGTTAACGGATCTGCTGCGCGAGGGCGTCGGTGCTTACGAATTTGGCCTTACCCGCGACCGTGCCGGGCACACTGCCGTAGTTGCTCGGGGGGAGATAGTGCTCACCGTGTACCGGGAAGACGCTGACTTGGCGGGCAAGTCAATCAGCGATACCGCTATTGAAGTAACGCAGAACCTCAGGCGGGCACTGTTCAAGGAGCGAATTGACCGGCTGTACTAATGGTGACCTGCCCAGGAGCTGGGCTGTTGCCAGCTTCATTCGTTCTCGTCCCGGCGGCGGAAGGTAATGCCGCTGACGTCTCTGGCCTTCATCCACTCTTCTTCCACTGAGATCACTACCTCCGGCGCGCGGAATTCCTCACCCTTCTTCGTGATAACGCGCACGTTTCCAGTGAGGGTGATGATATCGGTCAACTCCTCGTATACCGCCGCCTCCGCCCAGGCCGTCTTGTCCTCCTGAACGGCCTTTACCGGTCCGCTGAGCGTCATCTTCTTGACGTCGTCATTGTATTCGTACACTATCTTCGGGCAGGTGATGGTGGTCTTTTTCCGGCGGTACTCCTCGAACTTGCTGGGCTTTTCTTCTTCATCCGTAGAGCTTTCGGCTTCCTCAACCTTTTTTTGCGCCACTACTGTTACATTTCCGGTGACCGTGGCGACCTCGGTGTCGAAGTTGGCTGCCGCCAGGTCCCCGGTGATGGTCGCCTCCGGATCCACAATGCGCAAGTGACCGGTGGCCCGGGCGGTATCGTTGGCTTCATCATACCAGGCTTCGTCGCAATACATCTTGACATCCTGGTGACTGAAAGCCACACTACCGGATAGATAATACATCTCCTTGTCTGCCTCATACTGCAGCAGGTCAGCGTGCTCGATCTTGACAACGTCGTCGGCCTCAGGCTCTGTGGGGGCTTCTTCACTCCCGGGGGCCGGAGTCTGAAGTTCGGGAGGTGTGGGCGGCGCTGGGCTCTCCTCATTATCTGTGTTCTGGGCTGCTATTGGTAAAGATAGCACGACCAGTACGCACAGAAGCAGCAGCACAGCGCTGAGTGCAGTAGTCAGTTTGAAATATCTCATTGTTGGCGCAGCTCCTTGAGCCTTTCTTTGGCCTCTTCGGCGTGAAAGACCATCTGAATCTTCTCCAGCCGGAAGTTGCCGGTAGCGACATTGTATTCCAGGTTGCTGCCCACTACGGTGTTCTCTCCTGCGTACATTGTGACCTGTCCCGGACATTTCACCAGATCCTGGGCTACGAAATAATCCAGGCCGCTGGTCATAATAATGGCCTGTTCGTTCTTGACCTCTACGGCACCGGGGCACAAAAGCAGTTGTTGCTCTTGATTCCAACTGAGCTTGTCCGTGGTGATGATGGCCGCTCGGTAGGAGACCACCCGCACGTTTCCGCTCACCTCAAAGTCGCGGCGGCCAGTCTGCCCGGTAATCTTGTCGGCAGTCAGACGCACCAGTGGCTCTCCTGCCTTGCCGTAGATAATGGCCTCTTCCAGACCTTTGGCTTCAATCATTTGACCGCCAGCGGCAATATGAAGTTCCCGAAGCTGGGCCTGCCAGGCCAGTTGGCCCTTCTCCATATGCTTGAGCACCGGCCTCTGGACGGTTATTCCGGGTTGCTGCTGGATCTCCGAAGGTAGGGGAGGCGCTTGTTGAGGTTGCCTGGGCCAGGTAAGTGCCACTATCACTCCCAGTACAGCGCACCCTACAATAATAACTGCGCCGATGAGCTTCCGGTTGGGTTGGCGCTGGGCCTTCTCATCCATTGTGCTGCTGACATTCTACCACAAGCCGGGGTTGCTGAGAAGTATCAGTGGCCATCTGCCCTGGCGAGGCAAGTAGCGATGCACGGCGTAGCAAGCTCAAAGCAGCGCCATCCTGTGCCTTGTGCGCCAGGGTGCAGGTAGCTATTCCTCGATCTGGAGGATGTCGTCGCTGTCCAGCTCCTGGTCGCTGCCTTCGAGCCAGGCAGCGAATAACGCCTGGGCCTCCCGTTTGGTCAGTGCCCGATCGGCCAGGGCATCACGCAGTTGGCCAAAATCGCGGGGGATGAGTGTTTTGCCGGCTAGCACGCGGTTGATGTGGCCAATCACGTCATCGGTAAGCAGCGACAGGATCTGCCGGGGACTGGGCTGGTCGGAGAGTTCGACGATAGCCTGCAGTTTGCTGGCTACCTCGGTCCTTGGCGGCAGCGCCTGGGCGTAGGTACTGAGCTTCTGGCGGAGGCCGGCAGCGCTCAGCACAGAGAAATAGTCACTCAGGCCCTCCTGAGTAGCCTCCTGCAGCTCCTGGACCGGTGGCAGTTGCAGCTCCTGCCCCAGGCGCAGGCGGCACTGCGGGCATACCGGCTGCTCGCTCAACTCCTCACTCAGGTTGGGATTGTGGCAGCAGCGGGCTATTAGGTTCTCTATGATCTCGCCAATCTGGGCGGCATCATACTCAACTTTGATATCCAGGCCCTGGAGCTGAGACAGAGCGCGGAAGTCCGGACTGGCGCGGAATCGGCGGTAGTGCTCGAAGGTCGGATTGCGGTGGGCTTGACTGTGCCAGTTGAGATAATGACGCTTATATCGGGTCAGGAATATCTGCACAGCGCGGTGGAAGGAGAGTTGGTTGCTGATTACCTCCTCGCCGCTTTCTATGGTCTCCAGTAGCTCGTCTCGGCGCCGGGGAAGCTGTCCGGTGTTGGGCAACTGCAGCATCGAGCTGGTGACATAGTGCTTAATTTTGACTAGCTCCGAGCCGAGCTGCTGGATGAATTCCTCCAAATCATCAATACGCCGCAGCAGCTTGCGCAACAGCATACTCTCATCATCATTGTTCAGGTGCGGCTCCAGCCCGGCGACAAACTCACTGATGCCCTCGGAGCTGGCCTTGTTGGGATCAATCATTTCGTAGAATTCGGTAGCCGCCTCTATGTCGCGGCTGGCCTTATCCCACTGTGTGGCTGACTGATCCAGTGTCTTAATCAGCTTGTCGAGTTGCTGGTTGATTTGGCTCAAGCGGTTCAGTTGCTGCTGTCGGGCAACGACCAACTCTTGCCATATCTGATGCTGAGTGCGGAGGCTGGGAGCAGAGATACCTCTATCAAGCACCGCCCGGACCACCTTGCTTAACGCTTGCCAACTGCTCAGCGCCAGCAGGGCCGGCCGGGCCAGGTAACGCACGTGGGCGGCGAAGGGTAGCTCAATCTGCTCAAAGCGCAGCGCCTGCCGGTCGGTATCAAGCGCGACCAGGTATCCCAGTCGTACTAGCACCGCTGCGGTCAACTCGAATAGATGGGGCGGCAGCCCGAGTGGCGACTTGAGCAAGTGCTGGGCCAGGTCGACACACGACAGTGGTCGGCCCTGCTCGTGTTGGGGTGTTTGGTCGCGCTGGCGGATGCGCCTCATAATCTCATCAGCTACTGCACTGTCCGAGACCTCGATTTGCACCTTATCTGCTTCGGCCTCTATGAGATCGAGTGGCGCGAGGAAGGCTTCGGCTAGCTCGCGGATGCTGGAGCCGGCGGGAGCAGTGACTTCTCCGGGCGCAATCAGTCCAGCGACCAGGCGGTTAATTTGGTTTTCGCTGGTCAGGACGCGCCGTGGTGCAATGGACGGGAAATTCGGGAACAAGGCAGCGAGGCTGGGCGCAGCAATCTGGGCCAGGCTTGCGGGCCAATCACCGGCAGTGGCCGGTAATTGGTCGCTGGGTACAGTATCGCCGCTGAGCGTTGATATATCTCCATTGTAGTAGGCTTCGGAGACGATCTGGCGCAGTTGGTTCTCCAGCGTCATACGCTCCTCTATCAGGCGTCCGCGCCACGCTCCCTGCAGTTCGACATCGGGGGGCGGTTGTTGGACAAGCTGGTGGCAGGCCGCACATTCTTTGGCAATATCCACCTCTTTAGCGGTCAGCGGCCGGGGCAGCCACGCCATTAATCCGCTGTGCCAGCGGGCTTTGTCGGCTACTTGCTGTAAGTGCGACCAGGCTTCCTGCTGCTCGGACACTCGCACCAGCTCCCCCAGAAAGATCTGGCAGTCTTCGGGTGTGGCTGGATCGGCCAATTCTGCAGCGCAGGCCTGCAGTTGGGAGAGCGTGAGGCTGGCCAGGTTGGCAGTCTGGGCGGCCACCGAGCGGAGGGTATTCTCCCAGGTGACCTCGTAGGGCTGTTTGCGCGTCAGTTCGGCGAGCGGGAAAGCAGGACTGTCAGAGGCGGCTACTATCCGCTGCCACAGGCGCGAGTCGTCATTTGCGAAGGTGGCTTTAACAGCGTTCAGCCGCTGGCGCACCAGATTGGTGAGGTTAGTGTGAGCGTCAATCAGGTAGATGGAAGATTCAGGTTCGGGTCCCCGGCGAACATCCACGTAATTGCTGGACAGGTGCAGAACTTCGAGCAGTTGGCGGGCTTGCTGGGCAGACAGGCGGGCGGCGCCATTTTCGTCCACGCCCAGGGATTCGGCAATGGTTGTTGCCGCGGAGGGCACATTGCCCAGGCGCAGTACTATCATTGCTCTAATTACATCCAGGGCTAACTGGGGATCTTCGGGCACAAGCTGGTCAATATTGCGCTGGTAGAAGTCGAGCACTTCATTGAAGTAGGCGTTGGCCTCAGGGTGTGAACCGGTTGCAGTGCGAACGTAGTCTACCAGCTCGGCTGGGCCGATGAGCCGGAAGTCAATACGGTCCGAGAAGGCCCGCAACCCACCGGTATGGTCTGGTGCAGCAGCAAATTGCAGTAGGCCGTCGGCGGCTCTCCCATAGCGCCCGATGATAGCCTGAATGCATTGATGAGCCAGGGGGTGGAGTGGATAGGTCTGCTCGAGCTGCTCGGCGTTGAAGCTGGCCTCGCCGAAGGCTGTTTGATAGGCGTTGACAGCGCGCTCGATGGTGGCTGACAGTGCCTTGGCGTCCACTTCCTGCAGCATCTGCTGTCGAGCCACGCGGGTCATCTGTTGGCTGGACAGTTCATAACTATTCTGATATAAGCTACGCAGACTACCCACCAGGTACGGCTCAAGCCCGGTGATATATTCCCAGCCATCTTCAATAGCCAGAATAATATGCAGTGGCTCTATTTTGCTACGCTGGGCCAGGAACTCCAGAAAGGCGCAGTCGCTGTGGGTGGCCTTGCGATCGACACTGGCCAAGAATTCAGATAGGTCGTCAATGAGCCATACCACACCGCGCAAGTGCTTCTCAGTAAGGATCTGCAGCAGGCGGGAGAGCCGTTCAATGCGCGATTGGCGAAAATCCAGCGGATAGCCAGCTTGCTGGGCAACCTGCTGGGCTGCCGCTATCGCCTCATCGGGTTCCCGGCGGCGTAACTGTTCCCAGGTGGTAACGCTCATTAAGCTGCTCCGTGTACAGGGGCACGACATGTCGCTCGATAAGTTTCAGGGCATACGATTGCTGCGAGAGCGGTACGGTAACCTCGTATTTGGAACGGGCCAGCTCCTGGGCGGTACGATCAAAGATGATATCTTCCAGGTGCTCCTGGTCCCCGCGGTGTTCGCCCAGCGGTGTGGGAACGACTAGCAGTGGCTGAGCTTGCTCCACTTTGCGGTAGAATGGCGCGAAATGAGGGTGGCTATCCACAAAGGTGTGCCGGGCGGCAGGGTATTCAAGCAGCAGAGCGGTGACAGCCAGCAGATGTGATTTGCCGCTGCGCACCGGTCCCTGGATGATCATACTCGAACCCTCGCCGGCATCATCAATGATTGAGGCGAGAATTGCACTGAGGGTCTGTTCCGCTTGATCACCATCTGCAGCAACGTAATCATCCAGCAGTCGTCGAAGCTGGCGGGCTGCCGGCAAGGACAACTCAGATGACTCCTGGGCTATCTCCTCGCGCAGCGAACTAAGGTCGCCGAGGGATATTGGCCCGATCTCTTCCGGATAGCAGATTAAGTCTCCAATGGTTGGCCGCAAAGGTGCTTCCCCCGACCGGGAGGTTCGTTGGATATGGTTCAGTGCCCCTAAGTAAGTTGTCCGCACCTGCTGAGGGTAAGAGTATATTCGTGGGATGATGAGGTATTCCTTCTATCTTGCTTGGATTTGTGTATAATCTTCTTGCGACTGCTCAGACAGGGGAGTTGGCCTGAGCAGTCGTCGCAAATTGGAGAAGGAATAGTGAGTAGATTGGCGAAACTAGAGCTGGCTTGATGAAATTGCTGTGCTCATAGTTTTCCGGGAGGCCAGCCGGTATGATAAATGTAGCAATAGTTGGTACGGGCAGACGTGGCTCACGCCACGCGGCCAATTTCGCGCAGATTGATGGCTGTCGAGTTAAGCGCGTATATGACATAGTTGCTGCGAATGCTGAAAACTGTGCAGAACCGCTGGGAGCAGAGGTGGCCAGTGACTTCGGTCAATGCCTGGCTGACGATATTGATGCGATAGTGGTGGTCACGCCCACCGACGTTCACGCTGAGTACTGTATTAAGGCAGCACAAGCGGGCAAGCACATCTTCTGCGAGAAGCCAATGACCCGTACTTTGGATGAGGCTGACCAGGTGGTGAAAGCCGTGGCAGCCGCGGGCGTCAAGATGATGGTTGGTCATGTCCTGAGGTTTTCCCCCGAATATCAGACGGCTCGGCAGATGATTCAGGAGGGACAGTTGGGTGATGTGGGGATGATTCGCATGGCTCGAATCAACTTGATGCCGGGTGGCTGGTATGGTGATCTACCAAGAAGCGGCGGAGTTATTCTGGATATGATTATTCATGATTTTGACTGGTTGCTCTGGACACTGGGCCGGCCCGAGCGAATCTATGCCCACGGACTGTATGAGCAACTGCCCGCCCTCGACTATGCGTTGTGCACTTTCCGGTTTCCCCGGGGGACTGTCGCTTTTGTGGAAGGCTCATGGGCAGATGCAACCGGGTTCCGAACCAGCTTCGAGATCACCGGCAGTGATGGCCTGCTTGCTCACGACAGCACAGAAAGCACCACACTTGTTGCCCAGCGGCGCGGCGAGGATGACGAGGTTGATGGGAGTGCCTATTTGCCGATGACCCCGACCTCCAAGTCGCCATACCAGATTGAGGACGAGTTATTCATCGCGGCGCTGGAAAATGATATTGCGCCTCCTGTCACTGCCCAGGATGGGCGCGAGGCGGTCAAACTGGCGCTTGCTGTGTTGGAATCGGCGCAAACTGATCGTGTTATCTATTATGCTTAGCCTGAGAGTGGCGACTGTGTCATTGTAAGGAGAGACCTAAATGTCCGATAAACCTCGGATTGGTATGATCAGCTTTGCCCATATGCATGCCTTCAGCTATCTAAATGTTCTGCTGTCTATGCCCGACGTTGAGCTAATCGGTATTGCCGACGACGATACGGAGCGCGGCAAGCAGGTTGCGGACGAGGCCGGATTGCCCTACCTGAACAGTGAGGAGGCGTTGCTGGAAAGGGCGGACGGAGTAATTGTCACCACTGAGAATGTCCGTCACCGCGAGAAGGTACTGCAGGCAGCGCAAGCCGGTGTGGATGTGATGTGTGAGAAACCGCTGGCAACCACTATGGAAGATGGTCGGGAGATGATCAGCGCCTGCCGCGAGGGCGGAGTGCAACTGATGACGGCATTTCCCTGCCGCTTCGCTCCGGCCTTTGTTGAAGCGCGCCAGATGATCGAGGCCGGTGACTTGGGCCGGATACTGGCAATAAGCGCGACCAATCGGGGGCGGAATCCCGGTGGTTGGTTCGTGCAACCCGAGCTGTCCGGTGGGGGGACGGCGTTGGACCATACTGTACATATGGTTGACCTGATGCGGGTGGTAACTGGTCAGGAACCGGTCACAGTGTATGCCGAGCTTGATACGGTCTACAATCCGGGACTCGAAGTGGAAGACTGCGGCCTTCTCAGTATTGAATTCGTCGATGGCTGTATCGCGGCATTGGACTGCAGTTGGTCCCGTCCGCCCCACTATCCTGTCTGGGGTGATGCAACTATGACGATCATTGGAGAGCGGGGCAATGTGGCGGTTGATCTGTTCCGTGAACATCTGGACTACTACAATAACAACGACCAAAGCTACACTTGGGCGGGCTACGGCGAGACCCCCGATGATGATCTGGTCAGGGCTTTTGTGCAGTCGGTACGCAGCGGAGAGCCGGTGCCGGTCACTGGCGAGGACGGCCTGCGGGCGGTGGAAGTAGCCCTGGCAGCATACAAATCTGTCGAGCATGGCGGACTTGTGTCCCTGCCGTTACAGCAGTGAGCATTAGATACGAGGAGTGACTGACGAATGAATCGGGTGCTAGGTTTTCTGATAATAGCGGTTGCCCTGGTCTACATCCTGGTGTCGATGGCTGACTTCTTTCCCAAATACACCGCTGTGCCCGAACTGGTAGAAAACCAGGAGCAGCTAGGCTTGACTACAAGCACAACTAATCTGCGCTTTCATATCGGCCTGGAGATAGTGGTGGACATCATAGTTGTAGCATTGATGGGGGGTCTGGGTTGGTGGTTGACCACCATGGAAACCCAGCAATACGCCTACTGGACTATCTTCATCGTGGTGATGATCGGGCTGATTGTGCTCTGGAGTACGCCCCTGTTACCCTTCAAGGTCGCACGGATATCGCCTCAGGGGGCATTTTACTACGCGCAGGTAGAGGTGGAGTTGGCCACTGATACTACCGGGCAGGGCTGGGTGATTATTCCGGCAAAACAGAACCAGCGGGTGGCGGTAACCGAGACTTATCAAGACGAGCGACTTATCGGCAAGAAAGAGGTAGTCCTGGAGTTCCCTAGTGAGGGTATGCTCAAGCAGTATATGGGGGCCGGTGCGCCAGTAACCATATTAGGACGGATGAAGGGCACGCGTAATCTGGCTTACTCCAAGTTCATCTACACAGTGCCTGGTGTCCAAGTTCTCAAAGTCGGCGGGAACTGAACAGCGCGGCTCCTCTGATGGCGCGATGACCGGGGAGGTTGGCAGTTGCTGCTATGATAGTTGGTACTGGCCTGTTCGGAGAGTTTTCGTATCCCCCGCTGCCTTTTTTCGTAATCAGTGGGTAAAAAC
The DNA here is from genome assembly GCA_029821515.1 of Candidatus Zipacnadia bacterium. Lineage (GTDB taxonomy): Bacteria > Armatimonadota > Zipacnadia > Zipacnadales > Zipacnadaceae > JALGTD01. The sequence continues at coordinate 28,967 of JALGTD010000001.1, forward strand.
GAGAGGGTTGGCACTGTGAAAGGTACTATCGTCGAACAGATATTGGCTGATCACTTGATTGCAGGCGAGCTTGTCTCTGGTCAGGAAATTGCCATCAGCATAGACCAGACCCTAACCCAGGATGCCACCGGCACGATGGCTTACCTGCAGTTTGATGCACTGGGCTTGGAGCAAGTGCGTACTGAGCTGTCAGTCAGTTATGTGGACCATAATACTCTACAGACGGGTTTTGAGAATGCCGACGACCACCGCTTTCTGCAGACGGTGGCTGCCAAGCGTGGCATCTATTTCTCGCGACCAGGCAACGGTATCTGCCATCAGGTACATCTGGAGCGCTTCGGCATACCGGGCAAGACTCTCCTGGGCTCGGACAGTCATACCCCCACAGCAGGCGGCCTGGGTATGCTGGCGATCGGTGCTGGGGGGTTGGATGTGGCTTTGGCGATGTCGGGGATGCCTTTTTACCTGCGCACTCCCCAGGTGCTGGGCATGACGCTGGTCGGGGAGTTGCCCGATTGGGTGGCCGCCCACGATGTCATTCTTTATCTTCTGCAGCAGCTTTCAGTCAGCGGAGGTGTGGGGAAGGCGCTGGAATATCGCGGCCCGGGCGTGACCACGCTCAATGTTCCCCAGCGGGCTACCATAACGAATATGGGGACTGAATTGGGCGCGACCACCTCGGTGTTTCCCTCGGATGAAGTGACACACGAGTTTCTGTATGCCCAGGGGCGTGAGGAAGATTGGCGGGCAGTTGCGGCCGACGAAGATGCTGAATATGAAGAAGAGATGGTGCTGGAACTTGGCGAGCTGGAGCCGATGATTGCTCAGCCGCACAGTCCTGACAACGTCGTGCCGGTGGCTGAACTGGCGGGTATGCCCATTGACCAGGTCTGCATTGGCAGTTGCACTAACTCGTCTTACCAGGAGATGATGACGGTCGCCGAGATCCTGCGTGGCCAGCAGATCGCTGAGAATGTGAGCCTGACAATCTCACCAGGCTCGCGCCAGGTCCTGGAGATGCTGGCTCGCAGCGGTGCGCTGGCCGATATGATTGAGGCCGGCGCCCGTATTCTGGAAGCGGCTTGTGGCCCGTGCATCGGCATGGGACAGTCACCCCCTACCGACTCAGTGACTCTCCGCTCGTTCAATCGCAACTTCCCGGGGCGCAGCGGTACGGAATCGGCTGGTATCTACCTGGCCAGTCCGGCTGTCTGTGCTGCCAGTGCCCTGGCCGGCGAGCTGGCGGATCCGCGAGAGTTGGGTAAGCCGTCCGCAATTCCGTTGCCTGAGCAGTTTCTGGTTGACGATAGTATGATTATCCCGCCTGCCGAGAAGGCTGTTGAGATTCACTACGGGCCGAACATAAAACCGGTGCCGCCGCGGCAGCCCATTGCGGACGTATTGGAGGGTGAGATATTGCTGAAAGTCGGCGATAATGTCAGCAC
>JALGTD010000079.1 GCA_029821515.1 Candidatus Zipacnadia bacterium
GAGGGCGACGTCAACTGGCCGGAGGTAATGACGGCATTCAAGGAGGTCGACTACGACGGCTGGTGCACTGCCGAGATGATGCCGCCCTACCAACATGCGCCCGACGAACTGATCTACGCTACTTCGCGAGCCATGGACCGGATCTTCGATATGACGCCGTAGAGCTGGATGTCGCTGCCACGCTTCCAGTAGTATATCGCACAGCATTAATCCCACCCGGTGCTGGGCGGAATTTCCTGACCGAGTTATGCCCAAGGTTCGCATAAACAAATTCATGGCTGATGCCGGAATATGCTCGCGGCGCAAAGCCGACCAGCATATTTCGTCCGGCGATGTCTATGTCAACGACAAGCCCGCTCAACTGGGTATGGAAGTTGACCCCGACACCGACCGGGTGACCTTCTGCGGTAAGCCGGTCTCCCCTCAACCTGAAAAGCTAGTCTACTACGCAGTGTACAAGCCACTGGGCGTAGTTGCAACCGTCTCCGATCCCCAGGGACGCCCCACGGTTACCGACCTGGTGCCCGACCGTTCTCGCCTCTATCCGGTCGGACGGCTGGACATAGACTCGGAAGGCCTGCTGCTGCTGACCAACGATGGAGAACTGGCCCATCAGTTGATGCATCCGCGCTTCCAGCATAAGAAAGAATACGAGGTAGTAGTTCACTGGCGACCGGGTGGCTCCCGCGAGCAACAAGTGATTCGGCAGTTTACTGAGGGCGTCGAAATTGACGGAAAGCTGATGAAAGCCGACCGGGTATCCCTGGCTCATAACACTGGCCAAGTCGAGAATATAGCCACCCTACGCATAGTTTTGCATACCGGATATAACCGGCAGATTCGGCGTATGTGCGCTGCCCTGGACCTGTCCGTAATTGCCTTGCGGCGCATTCGCATCAGCAACCTCCGCCTGGAAGAACTCGATTTGAAACCAGGCGAGTATCGGCAGATAACGAAGGGCGATATCGTCTGAGGTGCGCCCTCAGGCCGACGATGGCCCAGCCGGATAGTATCCAAGCACAGGAAGGAAGATCAGCAGTCAGGGGAGAAGTTAGAGACATCCAGCCAAATGGGAAAACCATCATGCACCACTATTTCAGAATGACCGGAGGAGATTCAAGATGACGGCAACACATTCGCTAATTGTGGTATTCATAGCTTGCCTCCTATTGACAACGGTTAGTGTGCAAGCGACAGAGAAAATCTGGGGCCAATGGCAGAACTCGCTCAAACCCAAGGGCGAACCCGCCGGCGAGATCGCCTTAGCCGTAGGCGGAGAGACCGATTATGTCATTGTCATCCCGGCCCAGCCTACCACACAGGAGCAGAAGGCCGCTGAGGAGCTCCAAAAGTGGATAGGGCAGATGACCGGAGCTGACTATGAAATTGTCAGTGACGCAGTGGCCGCTATTCCCACTGAAATCAGCGTAGGACGGACAAATCGCCTGGCAACCGCCAATCTGGCTGTAGCCAAGCAAGACCTGGGCAATGAGGGCTACGCGATTGCGCTCAAAGGTAAGCGACTGTTCCTGATCGGCGGGAAGAAGCGCGGGCCGATATATGCGGCTTTCGCCTTTATGGAGGAAGACTTGGGTCTGCGCTGGTACACACGTACCGATGTCAACCGTATCCTCCGTCGCCCCACGGTGCAGGTGAAGATTGTCCCCCGCAGCTACGTCCCGCCCTTGGAGATCCGCGATCCGTTCTGGTGGGATGCCTTCGACGCCACCTGGTCGCTGCGCAACCGGACCAACGCGCCGAGCGCGGCGGTGCCCGAGGAGTGGGGTGGGCACATTAACTACGCCCTCTTCGTCCACAGCTTCAACCAGCTCATACCGCCCTCGCAGTACAAGCAGGAGCACCCGGAGTACTTTGGACCGAATCAGCCTTGCCTGACGAATCCGGACGTGCTGAGAATTGTCACGGAGAATACGCTGCGTATTCTGCGCGAAAATCCCAACGCTGAGCTAATCAGTGTTTCACAGAATGACGGCGGGGGATATTGCACCTGCCCGAAGTGCCAGGCGCTGGACCAGGCCGAGGGGAGTCACGCAGGTACGCTGATCAAATTTGTCAACCAGGTAGCGGACGCGGTGCGTGAGGAATTCCCCAATGTCAAGGTCAGCACGCTGGCCTATACCTATACCGCGATCCTACCCAAGACGGTTCGACCACGGGACAACATCGCCATCCGGCTGTGCACCGACACCTGTATGTGGTGGCGGCCATTCGTGAGCGTCGCTGATGACAAAGGGCCGATACCGTTGGAATGGCCGTATTGGGATATGGTTGACGATCCTGAGAAGCTCAGCTTCAAGGGCTTTTTGGACGACTGGAGTGCCGTCCACGATACCATCCACATCTGGGATTATGTGATCAACTTCAGCCACTACCTGGCCCCGATGCCTAATATGGATGTGATACGGGATAATATCCGCTACTTCGTGGACCATAATGTGAAAGGAATTATAACCAATGCAAACTACCAGACCACCGGCTCCGAGCGTTCCTTTATGCGCGCCTGGGTCACTGCCAAGCTACTATGGGATCCCTCGCGGGATGTGTGGGAGCTGATGCAGGACTTCATCTGGGGGTATTACGGTAAGGCTGCTCCGGCGATAGTTGAGTACAATCAACTGCTGCGCAGTCTTCCCGAGAAGTACGATATGACTAAGGTCGGCGGGATTCGCTATCCCATGGACTCGGAGTTCCTCTCCCCGCAATTCCTGGCAGACGCCGAAGCCATCTTTGCCCGCGCTATGCACCTGGCAGAAAACGAAGAAATTCGCCGTCGCGTGGAACTGGCGCACCTGCCGATCACTTATGTCAAGCTTGCCCGCGGCCAGGACTTCTATGGTGAAGGTTATCTGGAAGCCATTGACCAGTTTGAGCAGACCTGCCGCAGTTTCGGTATAACTCGGCTCTCCGAACACTTTACCCTTAAGCAGCGGCTGGACGAGTTTAGGGAGAAAGTGCGTGTGCAGCGGGAACTGAAATTGTTACGGGATGAGGTTACCGTCATCCCGCTGCCCAACGAGTGGCGGTTTGCCACCGATCCCGATAACGTCGGTGTATCAGAAGGGTGGTTCCGCGACTCGTTCGACGATGGTAGGTGGGCCGTCCTGCGTAATGACCTGGGCATGAAGGGCTGGGAGGCGCAGGGCTTTCCTAACTACGACGGGTTCGGCTGGTACCGACAGGACTTTGATTTGCCCGCCGACCCCGGCCGCAAGTACGTCTATCTGTACTTCGGTGCTGTGGACGAAGAAGCCTGGATATACCTCAACGGTGAGCCAGCTTACGAACACACCTGCCAGTCAACTGGAATGACTCCCGAACAGATCTGGGATACCCCCTTTTTTGGGAAGGCCCGCGATGATCTGAAATTTGGCCAGAAGAACCACCTGGCGGTGCGAGTCCACGACCAGGCTATGATGGGCGGAGTCTGGAAGCCCGTCTACGTGGTGGCAAGCGATCGGGACCTGGACGTGGCCCTGCTTACGGCTCTGACAGAGAAACCATAACGATTCTTCGAGAAGCCAACATTGCGCGCAGTTGCGTAGCGATCGGGGCAATGGCCGGAAAAGCCAAAGCTTCCCCAACTATACCGGCTACGGCTGGTACCGGCAGGTAGTACTATGTCACTACGAGAAGTAGGAGATCACTCCATTACCCGGACCAAGTGACGATTGTTTGCCCAACAGTGAGGTTGTGCATATTGGCTGAAGTAGTCCTGATCAACGCCAACACCACCAAGCCAGCGGTAGCGCCTCTGGGCCTGGAATATATCGCCGAAGCCTGCCAGGACCAGGACATAGAAGTTGAGGTTATTGACCTGTGCTTCGCTGAAGACCTGGCTGGGATTGTCAGTGAGCGCCTGAGTGTTGCCGACCCGAAACTGGTCGGTGTTTCTTTGCGCAACACCGACGACTCATATATGCTCAGCGCACATTCATTTATCCCGGGGCTAGCCAAGTTGATTAGGTCTATCCGCGACACAGTTGCCACCCCGATTGTACTCGGCGGCGCTGGCTTTTCGGTAGCCCCCACCGCGATTATGAAGAGGGTAGGTGCCGACTATGGAGTGGTAGGAGACGGTGAGCAAGCCCTGCCTTTGCTGGTGGACGCGCTGCAGAGCCGAATTGAGTTCTGCGATGTGCCAGGATTGCTCTGGCATACCGATGATGAAATCCGCAGCAACAGACCGGCCTGGCCGGACATTAGCGGAAAACCAGGTCTGCGCCGGGATTCAGTGGACACTCACCGTTATTTCCAGCGCGGCGGCCAACTGGGCCTGGAGACCAAGCGCGGATGTAACCGCCGCTGCATATACTGCGCTGACCCGCTGAGTAAAGGCCATCGGCTGCGCCTCCGCGAGCCAGCGGCAGTAGCCGACGAGATCACTAATCTGCTGGACCAGGACTGCAACGTCTACCACCTGTGCGACAGTGAGTTTAATGTGCCCGAAGCGCACGCTCGTGCCGTCTGCGAAGAGCTAATCCGTCGTCGTCTCAATAGAAGGATCCGATGGTATGCATATTTGTCTCCTCACCCGTTTTCTGAAGAACTAGCTGACTTGATGCAGCAAGCCGGCTGTGCCGGAATAGATTTCGGCGCCGACAGCGGCAATGACGAGATGCTGCACCGACTGGGCCGCGCGTTTTCCCACGAAGATATCGGCGAAGCCGTTCGTATCTGCCGCGACCGCAACATCCCGGTGATGCTTGATCTGCTGATCGGCGCCCCTGGCGAGACCCAACAGACTGCCAGCGAAACTATCAGCGTCGCCAAGTCCGCCAGTCCTTCGTGTGTGGGGATCTCGCTGGGGGTGCGTATCTATGCAGGTACCAAGCTCGTACAGATGCTCGCGGATGACGGTCCTCTGGATGATAACCCGGCCATCTGGGGGCCGACCACTGCTAATGAGCAGTTGCTGGATCCAGTATTCTACCTTTCGCCGGAGCTGGGTAGCCCCCAGCAGGCGACCAGCCTAATCTCTGAGATGATCGGCGGCGACCAGCGCTTTTTCTTTGGCGGTACGGGTGACGACAGCGACTACAGCTACGACGATAATCAAGTGCTGGTCGAGGCCATCACCTCGGGGGCCCGCGGTGCTTACTGGGACATCCTCCGCCGCCTCCGCCTGGGCAGTTAGCAAACATCGTAGCCGGTCCAGCCGGATCAGCCACCGCGAAACACTAACTGCGTCTGTCGTCGCTGTTCCAATCCCAACCCCAATTCTTCCAGCCGCAACCTAATCTCCTTTGCCAATTACTTTTTGAAGGGTAATCGCAGTATCAATGTCGCGCCTAATCACTGGGAAATACCGCAGTGTCTCCGGAATACCAATAACTGGTGGATTGAATATCGAAAAGCAACTCAATCACGAGCACTAATAGACAGAGATAACTCTTCGCACACTGGTGCATTACCCTACTTTATTGACATAGAGAGGGCGTTTTGTTACATTCAGGACACTCTTATAGCACTACCACAGGAGTGTATCCATAATGCCTACCCAGCAAAGCAAGGCCACAATCAAAATCCCGCGACCACTATATAACAAGATTAGCCATCTCATTAAAGGGGCCGGTTACAACTCAGTGACCGATTTCATCGTTTATGTGCTGCGCGACATTGTCAGCGCTCACGGTGGAGTAACCGAAAAAGTCTACTCTGAAGAGGAGCTTGAGCAGGTCAAAGAACATCTGCGCAGGCTAGGGTACCTGTAGTCTTAGCTCAGGTGGTAAACTTTCAAGGGAGTGATTATTGAGATGATTCCTCCGCATGGCGGAAGACTGGTAGATCAAGTAGTAGCGAAAGAAAACGCACCGGCGGCCCGTGAAGAGGCGGCAAGTCTCCCCAAGCTGGTCATTGGCCAAGATGCAGCGACTGACGTAAGGAATATTGCCCACGGGGTCTACAGTCCCCTCGAAGGCTTTGTGACCTCCCAGGATTTTGACAGTATCATCGAAGCTGACCGGCTAAGTGAAGGAGCGGCCTGGACAATTCCGATAGTACTTGATGTACCCAGTAAGAACGGCCTCGCTGCCGGCCAGCGTGTCTGTCTAATTGAGGAGGGCTGTGACGGGCCGTTGGCCACCCTGGATGTTACAGACATCTATTCGTGGGATAGACAGCAGGCGGCGCAGGCAATCTTTGGCACCACAGATATTGGGCATCCGGGCGTAAGTAGACTTTCCCAGCGCGGCGACTATTTGGTTGGCGGCAAAATAGAGTTGGTGGATGACGAGCCCGGGCCCTATGCGAAGTTTAATCTCTCTCCGACCCAGACCCGGGCTGTCTTCGCGGAGCGGGGCTGGCGCAGCGTTTGTGCCTTCCAGACGCGTAATGTCCCTCATCGCGGCCATGAAGAGCTGCAAAAGACGGTACTGGGCCTGGTGGATGGACTGTTCATCCAGCCAGTAATAGGCAAGAAGAAACCAGGAGACTTCCGCGACGAACTGATTGTGGACACCTACCAGGTCCTGATTGATAACTACTATCCGCCGGAGCGGGTGGTACTCAATATTCTGCCCTTCCAGATGCACTACGCTGGCCCCAAAGAGGCAATTATGCACGCGATTATGCGTAAGAATTATGGCTGCAGCCATATCATAATCGGACGCGATCACGCTGGAGTAGGCAATTACTACGGCGAGGAGGAAGCGATTGAGATATTCACCGAGCCGTGTTTTGCTGATCTGGAAATTCGCCCCATTACTATCCGGGGGGATTTCTGGTACTGCACCAAGTGCGATCGCGTAGCCAGCAATCGCACCTGCCCTCATGGTGAGGACTTTCAGATCTCGTTTAGCGGTACTAAGATTCGCAAACTGATTACTGAGAGGCAAGCTCCTCCCCCGCAGATTAT
>JALGTD010000080.1 GCA_029821515.1 Candidatus Zipacnadia bacterium
GAGGGTGGCCATACCGTCGGCGCCGGCGTCGTTACTAAAGTTGTGGAGTAGGGTTTTGACATATGCCCCAAACTAAGATAATATTACAATGTAGCGAGTGCGGAATGCGCAACTATGTAACCACCAAGAATAGGCAGAACGTGCCTGATAATCTGACGCTGAGCAAGTTCTGCCCCAAGTGTGGCCATCATACTAAGCACGAAGAAAAGCGCTTGCGCCGGTAGCCCGGTGGAATCAACATATTCCCCCGCCAGTGTAGGGGCGTAGCTCAATTTGGCAGAGCAGCGGTCTCCAAAACCGCAGGTTGTCGGTTCGAGTCCGGCCGTCCCTGCCACAAGTTTTCTTAACACCATGTGGCTGTTGGTCTGGTTGTTGGGTGGCAGTTTCAGTTTGAATCTATTGTACCGATCTTATGGAGGGTGCTACAATCGTGGCTCGTTCGGCCAGCAAGCTTGGACTGCTGCAAAAACTTGCCCGCCCGTTTGTTAATCTCTGGGAATTTCTCCAGGACGTTCGTCACGAACTGGAGAGAGTCGTCTGGCCCAATCATGAGGACACCTGGACCTTTACTGTCATTGTACTAATTACGATAATAATAGTGGGAATCTGGGTGGGAACACTAGACTGGATCTTCGCCCGTATTATGGGGATGCTGATGAACTTCTAGCGCAACAGTGCCCACCCGGGGAAACTCAGGGCAGTATCATCGGGCATGAACGTGAATACACTATGGAATGGTATATTGTACATACCCTAACGGGAAAAGAGAATGCCGTAAAGGCGACGATTGAAAAGACCGCCGGAGCCAGGGATTGGAATCATTTGCTGGGGCGTATCCTGGTTCCGACCGAGACGGAAATACGGTCGTCCGGAGGCAAGCGCAATGAAGTCCAGCGCAAGCTTTATCCCGGGTACCTGATCATTCAGGCCGAATTGACCAACGAACTACGCCACCTGATTGAGGACACTCCAGCGGTTACCCACTTCGTGGGCGCCTCCCACGCTCCTGTGCCGCTGACTGAAGAAGAAGTATCCGAAATAATGAAGACCGTTGGCGAGGAGGGACGTACGCCCAAGGCTATCTGGGAGGAGGGCCAGATAGTGCGAGTCACCGAGGGACCTTTCGCTGAGTTCAATGGCAAGATTACCGAAGTCAACATTGAACACGAAACAATCAAAGTGCTTATCACCATATTCGGACGCGAGACGCCCGTCGAGCTTGACTTCACTCAAATAGAAGACCTGTAAATTCTACCGGCGACTGCTTCGCCGTCTCAGTTACTGGATGAATACGACAATTCAGGAGTAGGTTATGGCCAAGAAAGTGCTGACAACAATTAAGATGCACGTTCCTGCGGGGAAAGCTAATCCGGCGCCGCCAGTCGGTCCGACCCTGGGCCAGCACGGCGTAAATATTATGGAGTTTTGTAAGACCTTTAACGAGCAGACCGCCGATCAGATGGGCGACATCATTCCAGTAGAACTAACCGTTTATGTTGACCACAGTTTCAGTTTTATCACCAAGACTCCACCGGCGGCCAGCCTGCTCAAGAAGGCTGCAGGTATTGAGGCAGCCTCTGGTATGCCCAGCCGGGAGACAGTAGCAGAAGTCAGCCGCGAGCAAGTTCGCCAGATTGCCGAAGAGAAAATGGAAGACCTTAACGCCCGCGACATTGAGGCGGCTACACGCATCATCGAGGGCACCGCCCGCAGTATGGGCATAAAGGTGGTTGACTGACAGTCCAGATAGCTAGCGCGTAAGTTGGAGAGACGATATATGGCCAATGCAAGCAGACGTTACCAGGAAGCTTACGAAAAAATAGACCGGACGCTGCAATATCCACTGGACGAAGCGATTGGGCTGGTCAAGGAAACAGCTTCGGCCAACTTTGACGAGACGGTTGAGGTGCATATCAAGCTGGGAGCTGATCCCACCAAGGGCGACCAGACCGTGCGAGGCACGATAGTCTTGCCCCATGGCACCGGTAAGGTTCCCAAGGTGGCCGTATTCGCCCCCGGTGAGATGGCTAAGGAAGTCCAGGATGCCGGGGCAGATCGGGTCGGTGATGAGGACCTGGTGGAGGCCATAGAAGAAGGCTGGGATGATTTCGATATTCTGGTCGCTCACCCCCAGATGATGGGTCTGATCGGCTCGCGACTTGGCCCCATCCTGGGCCCGCGCATGCCCAGCAAGAAGGCAGGCAATATTACGCCCGACGTCGTCCGGGCCGTCGAAGACCTCAAGGGAGGTCGGGTGGAATACCGTATGGATCGCGGGGGCGTTATCCATCTGCCGGTGGGCAGGGTCTCCTTCGATGACGAGCAACTCCACGAGAATATCGTTACTGTGATTGAAACCGTTCAGGCAGCCCGGCCTTCAGCGGTTACCGGGCGCTTTATGCACAGTGCCACATTGTCAGCAACTATGGGCCCGGGGATCAAGCTTGACTTGTCCAGCCTGACAGGATAAGGCAGCGGGTCTTGCATACTTGGGCAAGGCAATGTATAATGGCAGCGTTGTAGTTAGCAATTTGTCCAACAAAAAAGCGATATTGACCGAAGACAGCCGGTTCGCCAGCAGTGTTTAATGGGCATCAGCCCGCCTGCCGAGGTCGAAGTAAGCCCGAACTTCACGGGAGCTTCCTCGGCGGCGGCTCTCGTTTTGTGTTGTAACTGCTCTAACAGGAGAGAAATTTATGCCGACATCTGAGAAAGAAGCTCTAGTTGCTGAACTACGCCAGGCAACTGAAGAAAGCGAAAGCATCTATCTCGCCGACTTCCGCCACCTTAACGTCGCGGAGATGAACGAGCTACGCGGCCAGATTCTGGAACATCAGGCCTACCTGCGCGTTGCCAAGAATCGTTTACTGAAGTTAGCCTTCGCCGGCACGGATGCGGAGGAACTTAGCAAGTATCTGACTGGTCCGACTGCCGTGGCCTTCTGCGAAAGCGACCCCATTGTGGTCGCCAAGATACTCACCAAATTTGGCCAGGGCCACGAGCACCTGGCCATCAAGGCGGGCCTATTCGATGGCATGATATTCGACCAGGAACAGATGGTGCGCATCGCTAAATTGCCGCCGCGTGATCAACTCCTGGCCCAGCTTCTCGCTAGCCTCATCGGGCCAGCTAGCTCTCTGGTCAATTTGCTGGGGGCAGTCACCTCCCAGTTTGTATTCACTCTCGAGGCAGTTGCGGACAAACGCAAGCAGGAAGAAGAAGAGCAATAGCCCTACCATAGATTATTCATTGACAAAGTCTATACCAAGGAGGATAATGATGGCTGTTGACGAAATCATTGAGCAGATCAACGAACTGAGCGTGCTGGAGCTGGTCGAGCTGAAGGAAAAGCTCGAGGAGCAGTGGGGTGTGGAGGCAATGGCGCCAGTTGTTGCAGCGGCTGCACCAGGAGGCGCTGAGGCGGGCGGCGAAGCGGAAGAGAAAGATGTTTTCGACGTGAGAATCGACGACTTCGGCGAGGAGAAAATCCAGGTTATCAAGGCCGTTCGCGAACTGACCAGTCTCGGTTTGAAAGAAGCCAAGGAACTGGTGGAGTCAGTCCCTGAGGCCATGGTAGCAGAAGGTGTAGGCAAGGAGGAAGCCGAAAGTATTAAGGAGAAACTGGAAGAGGTCGGCGCAAGCGTAGTGCTACAGTAGCAAGAGCAAGGGTGAACGATAATGCCTGAAGACAGTAATGAGGCAATCTGGCATCTTCTCAGTCAGTACTATCAGATGCCTGCTCCCTCGCCGCTCAGCCAGGCAATGTGTCAACTGATTGCCGAGTATGCGACCGGCGACGACACACACTATATGCCACAGCTTCTCGCCAAGTTCCTTAATTGTGAGCTGAGATATCACCGCCAGGTGCAAGAGTTCCCCAACAGGGAAATGCTGAGCGCTGCGGACATAAAATCGCTGGCCGGCAAACGGGGTATTGCTCTGCGAGATATAATCGAGCAGACTAAAGGTGCGGCGGTAGAGACCGACAGCAACGAGATTGCCCGCCAATTGCTACTTGCAGAGTGTTACCAGCAGATTCAGCAGCCCGACAAGGTGGTCGCTCATCTGGAAAATGCTATAGAAAACGGCGCCGAGGAGCCAGTGGTTTACTTCGCATTGGGCTACAATCGCTACCGCCTGGCCATTGAGAGTTTTGCTAAAGTTCTCCAGATCGCTGGGCACAACTCTGACGCGCAGCTAATCAGCTTCCAAAAAGCTTGTTTGCACGCTGTGTCGGCCTTCGAGAATGCCCTGACCGGTCACCGAAGCGACGGCGAAGTCTATGAATGGATAGGCCGCGTGCTGAAAGCCGCCGGATTTGAGGATGCTGGCGACAAGGCATTTGACAAAGCCGACGATTTAGCATATAGTGAGGCTACTGGTTACGACTTGGCAGGCTCAGAGACTAGCGAAGAATGGGCCCAGCAGCTAGGGCCAATTACGCAAGAAGAAATCGACCAATTCGCCGAACTGCTGAAACGAAGCCGTGACGTTGCAGAGTTGTTGCCGGATAGCCGTCGAGAAGGTGGCGAATAGACTGCTGTCGGCTGATAGCCTGATATATTGATAGGTTGACTACACTTAGCCTAAACAGCGCCTTGGCGCTGTGCAAATAGAACAACACAGAGGAGGGTCTATATCGTGTACCGCAAGCTGATGATGTTGATGGCTGTCGTAGCCGTACTGGGATTGGCGATAGGACTGGTGGGCTGTCCCCAGAAGGCAGCTCCGCCTACGGGAGTAGGAGGTTCGGCACGTCCAGGAGGCGCACCAGGAGGACCGCCAGGCCCACCACTCATAGAAGAGGAAGTACCTGCAGAAGAAGCGCCTGCAGAAGAAGCGCCTGCAGAAGAAGCACCTGCAGAAGAGGCACCAGCAGCGCCTGGTGAATAGGACACCGCTCGCTATCGGTGCGTACGTTGCCCTAGTGCACCAAACGCAGCAACGAACAAGTCCCGCTCCATCAATGGAGCGGGACTCCTTTTTTGTCCTGCACCGGGCCGCTTCGCTATCTACTTGCCGCGACCAGTTACTATCAAGTTGTCACGGTGTATGACTTCATCGTCACCGACGTGGCCCAGAATGTGCTCAATCTCGTTGCTGTGATGACCCTGAATCGCAGCAGCTTCTTCGCTGGAATAGTTGACCAGCCCCCGGGCGACCTCCTCGCCATCTTCATCTACTACTTGCACAAGATCCCCCGCCTGGAAGCTACCCTCAACCTCAACTATGCCTACCGGCAGCAGGCTGGAGCCGTCGCGATCGCGTAGCGCCCGGCAGGCTCCTTCGTCTATCACCAGCAAGCCGCTCGGCTCCAGTGCTGTGGCCAGCCATAGCTTGCGACTGGCCGGTGCGCCCCGCACCACAAACAGCGTGCCAACCTCAGCGCCCGCCAGGATTTGAATAAGAACATCCTCCTGTTCTCCATCAGCAATAACCAGGGGAATGCCGCAGTCTACCACCATCTGGGCCGCCTCCAGCTTCTTCTCCATCCCCCCGCGCGATTCGGTGCCACCACTTCCATTCGCGTAGTGGCTGATCTGATCCCCCGGCATTACTACTGGCACAAACTCAGCGGACGCGTCGTGGCGCGGGTCTGCAGTAAATAGCCCGGGCTGATCCGACAGGAAAACTAACAAGTCCGCTCGCAGCGCCGCCGCCACCACCGCAGCAAGCCGGTCATTCTCTCCAAAGGTGACCCCCTCCACCGAGACAGTATCATTCTCATTGATAATCGGAACGACGCCCTGACCAAGCAGAACCTGAAGGGTATTGCGGATGTGCAGATAACGTGAGCGCTGCTGCATATCTTCGGTGGTCAGCAGGATCTGCGCGCCCACCAGACCCTCAGTAGCCAGCGCCGTGATATAATGCTGCATTAGTGCCGGCTGGCCGACCGCCGCGGCTGCCTGACGAACACTCAAGCCGTCTTCGTCACCCCGTCGCGACAGGCTAGCCGAGCCCAGGTGAATCGCGCCGGAGGTCACCACCAGTAGTTCCTGGCCACGCTGGCGCAATCGTTCTATCTGACTGACCAAGCCGGCCAAAAAATCCTGATTTAACTGGCCCGGACCCCGCGTTATCAAACGCGTGCCGACCTTGACGACAACTAGCTGGGCCTGGGTAATTTGGTTACGCAAATCTGCTGATTCGGTCACCTTGCCGCAAGTTCACCTCCGAAGCTCAAGTTAGCTTAGCTAACGACTGCCCCGCCATGTTTATGAAGAGGCGCGGATCTGGCCATCACCGCGTACCACATACTTGTAGCCGACCAGCTCGCGGACTCCTACCGGACCGCGGGCGTGAATCTTATCAGTGGATATGCCAATCTCAGCGCCCAAGCCAAACTCCCCACCATCAGTAAAGCGTGTGGAGGCATTGTGATAGACGCAGGCTGAGTCAACTTCGCGCAGGAAGCGCTCGGCATTCGCTTCAATGTCCGTGTATATGGCCTCGGTCAGGCCGGAGCTGTGGCGGCCGATAAGCTCCATAGCTTCGTCCATCGAATCAACCACCTGCACTGCCAGGATCATATCCAGGTATTCAGTGTCCCAGTCCTCTTCGGTAGCCGCGACGCAGCCCTCGCACAGCGCCACAGTGCGGGGGCAGCCGCGTATCTCCACGCCAGATTCCTGCAGGTCGGCGACAATGGCCTGCAGCGCCTCTTCATTGTCCTGGTGCACATACAGGTTCTCCACAGCGTTGCAGACGCCGGGGCGCTGCACCTTGGAATTATGTACCAGCGTAACGGCCATATCTACATCGCAGCTTTCGTCCACATATATCTGCGTCATACCACGATCATGCTTGAGCACGGGCACAGTAGCATTCTCGGTGACGGCGCGAATGAGG
>JALGTD010000081.1 GCA_029821515.1 Candidatus Zipacnadia bacterium
ATTCGCTCCCCCAGCCGGCCAACGGCAGTGGCAACGGCGCACAAGCGCTGGGCATCGGCAAAATAAGTCGGCTCATGGGCGTCAAAGACGACCGGAATTGCCAGCTTCCTGGCCAGGTATAGTCCGACCGGCAGCATTTCCAGGTCGTGGGCATGAATGATGTCGGCTTCTTTGCACAGTGAGGCCACGCGACGAGCGAATTTCATTAACGGCACCATCTGTTTCAACCAATTGCCGTAAGCGCTACGAACTGGGATGCGCCTTATCACAAAGCCGTCGGTTTCTTCCCAACGGCGGTGCTCCGCTTGTCGATCCCAGGCATACACAGTTACGTTGAATCCCCTATCAGCCAGAAAGGCCGCCTCCTTACGGACGCGGGGATCAGGCGCCAGAGGATTGGAGAGTAGCATAGCCACCCTTTTTCTCATATTAGTGCCTGCTCTATGCTTAGCCCATATTGCATCTCTTATGCATTGCAACTACTGCACGTCTACGGAGGGCCTATGCCCAAGCATTTCCACAGCAGATTGGGGACTTAACGGGAGCTCAGTAACAGGTACAGAGTTACTCGCTGGGTTGACTTCACGCTCTTCAAGCCTTTTGCAGATAACTTAGGAGTGGTCCTGCCGTATCGACGTTAGTAACCCACATGGTTAGAATGTAGAGTGTCACACAGGTAACTTGAAGCACGGTCGCAACGTACCGACTTCGCGTTCGACAAATTCCTCGAAGCGCATACAAACTCAGAGGAATAACTACAGGGAAGGCAAGCGCTATCATCCGGCCCCAATCTGCGGCAAAAAAACAATGTATCATGACTATTACAACTATCGCATAAGATAGTTTGCGAAGTACGGGCGGTGCCTGGCGAAGCCCAGCAGGAGCCAATAACCAGAGGAAAGAATACGTGAAGGCAAAATGCCCGGTGATAGCCAGTAATAGGTTCCCACGCCGTGCCTGATACTGTACTACATCTAAAACGTCGGTGTGCGCGAACGGCTGAGAATGGTGGAATAATAGAAACCTCACGGCCATAACGACCGCAACAGCCGGTAATGCAAGAAGGGCGCATTTGAGCAACGGCTCAATGCGCGTGCCTATCTTCTGGCGCCCAAAATAGTAAATTGGCGCAAACAACAACATGGAAGCTCGGTTTAGGGCTCCTAGGGCCAGGGCGGCCCCAGAAAGTGTTGGTTGTTGCCTAATTGTACCTATAAATAATAACATCAGAAGGAAAGTATTAAGCGGATCTGGCGAGATTGGCTGAGTAACGACACGTATGCCTATGTACGAAAAGCCCAGGAACGCTACACCCAACATCCAATACCGTGCTGAAAAACCAAGGTCGTTTAAGAAAAGAAGCAGAGTTCCCTGCGCAGCGAGGATGGATAGCGCTGCAAGAATTTTCCACCCACAGTCGATGCTTACCGGCATTAGGTGAACCAGTAAAGGAGAAAGTATGCGATACCCAAAAGGGGCTATTGTGAAGGTAAACGGTCGCTTGCTCATAGCAAGGTAATACGCCGCGTCGGGAGAGGGTCTGTGGCAGACAGCAAAGAGGTACAGGATCCCTAGTATCCCCGCTGCAACCAACAAAGAGGCCCATACGAAGCGCAACTTTGTGGAATCTAATGGTCTATGCATGTGTATCACAAGCGAGCGGTATTTGCTTGATCACGTTGGGCCCCCTGCCAGTGTCTCGGATGCTCCACAATCTGCAAAGCGCCGTCGCTGGGCTCACTTCGGCAGGTATTGCCCACGTCTGAAACACCTCCGCGTACAGACTCAATAACCGTTTGACCAACCAAACGACACCGTCTACACCCTCACGTGAGCATTTGGGGCACGTTGAGACATCTAATTTCCAGTCGGCTCCAACTGCGATACTATCTCCAGTAGGTCGAGCCGTGCCTGTTTGTAGGTGCAGCACAGCAAGTAATAGAAATTAGCCGTCACGAAGCCTTACCAGTGTGTAGTCGGCCCACTCATTGCAGACCACGAGCTTGTCAGTATCCCGTGGAGCGGCAGCGTAAGCACAGATTGAAGATTCATGCCCTGCTTTCGGCAGCAACATTAGTGCCGTTCCCTGTTCCCGCACGTATTCTGTAGCTACATCTAATGGCTCGTAGGGCAACAATACAAGTCGCTTGCCAGCGAAAAAGCACGCTGGAATAAGCCTCCCCGAGGTGGCTAATGATTGCTGTTGGGGAAAGTGGCTGTGAATCCAGAGGCCCACGGCCTGGCGCGGACAGCTTGCCGGCGATCGAAGCAGCCCATTGTACTCCACGTTGTATGCCAGTAAGAAAACAACCGCGACGGCCATAATAGCTGCCAGCGAGCCTCGCCGCCAGCGGTTGACCGCCAAATCCACTGCTGTGGTGATTCCCACAACTGCTGCCACAAGCCCAAGCAATAGTACAGTTAGCAACATTCGATCTTCCCAGTGGAAAACCGGTAAATAGATCAGCGGCGCTGCACAAACGAGAAGGATAGTAGCGACAGCCGGAGTACGAAGATTTCTGGCAATCAGGACAATGAGACCAAGGCCTACGAAGGCAAACAAAGCCGGGGACAGCAGGTACGGCAGCCGCTCCAGCATACGGAATTCGTTTCCGACAGCTCGCCTTGCCATACTGCGAAGATGCAACTGTGTATTAAGAGTCTTAAACTCTCCTTCGTTATTGAGCCGATGAATCCGCGCCCAAGGAGTGCCTGGGCTTGCTTTCATCATTGCGTCTGCTACGGCCAGGTTATAGGCAGTCTTATTAGTAAATCCCCACTTGCCGGTATTCTTGTGCAAGTACGCTACGTACGGTGCAGCAACCAGCATAAAGATAGCCACCATAAGGAGAAGTTGAGCGAGCCTCTTTTTGCTGTTACGGAGGCCCAATAAAGCGAAGCCGGCCACTACTCCCAGGATGAGAAGTCCCTCCGGCCGAATCAGGTAGGCAACACCCAACGTTGTACCTACCAGTACAGCCCAAAGGCTCTCCCCTGTTTTGTACCATTTGAATAGTAAGAGCAACGCAATGAATAATAATGCTGTATACGTACTCTCGGTCCAGACCATACCTGAGAGTCTGACCCGAAGCGGCAGCAAAGCAAAGAGCAAAGCGGTAGCGGCAGCCTGCCACGGAGAGGCGATATGCCTTACGAGGAAGTAGACCAGAAGAATGCTTGCGGTCGAAAATAACAGTGATATCAAACGTCCGGCATTGACCGGATCCGAGATGATACTGAGGGTAGCTGCTATCAACCCCGAAAATCCCGGCGGGAACATAACCTGTGGCCCGCCTTTGATGCTTTGGTAGCCACTGCCCTCCTGCAAAGATAGAGCCCCTACCATATAGTTGCAGCTATCTGGTGTGACCGGACATATTGTGCGCCAACAGGCTACCGAGAGAATTAGCCCTACAAATACAGCCACTGCACAACAATGACCAGGCTTTATCCAATTCATAATGTTGTTTCCCCCCATAGCTGGACTCACTGTGACCTGCTTACCCTGGCACTGTGGGCTTGGCCAGTTCTTCCTCCAGCAGCTCGCTGACTTGCTGGGCCCGCGCCTGCCAACTGTTCTCGCGGGCGATGACCACGCGCTTTGCCGCTTGTGTAGGATCATTTACCGCCAGCGACGAAGCAATTGCTTGCACAAACTCATCAGCGTCGTTTGCCAATTCCAATATGGCAGAGAAGGGCTGCAGCTCCCTGAGACCGGTAGCGACAACCGGCTTACCGGTCGCCAGACACTCGTGCAGTTTGACGGGATACATCGTGTTAGTTGATTCATTGATCAAATATGGTATTATGCAAACGTCAAAAACAGACAGATAGCCCGATAGGCTTTCCACCGGTTTGGGACCCACGAACAACACATCGCTCTGTCCCTGCAATTGGCGAACCGCCGTCAGTACCTTCTCCTTAGCCACTATCGGGCCTACGAAGACCAGCGACCAGTCGGGACGTTTTGCGGCTACCTGGGAGATCAGCTCCCAATCAATCTTCTCAGAAATTCTCCCAACGAAGCCGACAACGGATGACTTCACATCCCGAAGCTCCGCCGGCCGAGGTAGGTGGTCGCGATAGGCACGACTGTATAACTCGAAGTCACAGGCGTTGGGTACAAAGAAGGTCTTTTCGTGCCTGGGCTTCCTTCTTTCAAACTGTGACTGCGAGGAAGCGAATACCAGGTCCACCTTTGATAGGCCCCACTCTTCAATCTCTTCCAGTGCTTTGCGGATTAGCGTATTGCTATCAAAAAGCGCAACTTCGTCGTAGACTCGCCAGCAAGTGACTGGGGCGTGAAGATAGCGCAGAACTAGCAAATCGCGGGGATCGTAGACAATTATCACATCCGGCACAAAGTCAAGCCGACTCATCGAATGGCGCACACACCCTGCCAGCCACCAGTGGCTCAGCCTAATGCTCAGCAACGCCGCACAATTGCGTAACCAGGCCGGTATGAAGCCAGCCCCTGTGGGCAGCTCCGGCGGCGAAGCTATCACCTGCAACCGCGACGAGACCTGCCGGGGATGCGGACTTCTGCTCGCGGGCAAAAAGCTCCACCAGCTCGGCGCGCGGTTGGGGCGATCCCAGCGGTTTTGTGGCTCAACAAACAAAACATTATTGGTCTTGCTCAATTGCCTGGCCATCTGATAATCCTGCTGCTGGGACTCAAAGGGATGATAGCCAAAAAGCAAGATCTGGCGATGAGGGTGTTCTTTTGATAGGTAGTAATCCGTCATAGTACCTTTTCAAACTGCAGCAGTTTGCTCGCTTTCATTTGTTAATATACCTCGAGCATGGCCGATAACCAGGCTGCCCGTTGACCACAGCTCCACATTGGTATTGGTATATCCGCTTAGCATAGCCAGCAGAAAGAAGTAAAAGAAGCTTGCCAGGAAGAATACCTGCCACTGCCGCTGGCGGGATCCGCTGGCGCTGCTGCGCATCGCTCTGATTCCCCACACTACCACACTAACCAGGAAAGCAATGAACAATCCTAGACCGACCAGGCCCTGCTCGGCAGCCATCTCAAGTATCACATTGTGGGGCCAGTCGTAATAGGTCAGTCCTTGGGCACAGGCCCCTGTGCCAAATCCCAACAACGGCCTGTCAAGAAACATCTGGTAGCTCTGTGCCCACAAGGCGGGACGGGCATACGTGTGCAAAGACTGGAAATCCATATGAATCACACTAAGTAGCCTTTGGCGAAGGCCAAACTCGACCTGTGGCCATGCTAACAATGCAAGCCCGAAAGTAACCGCCAAGATTATGATGACCTGCCACCAATGGCGGCGTGCGCTAAGAATCGCCACAAGCAATACTGCCATCATCAGCGCTATGGGCACTTGTCTGGTTCCCGTCCAGAACACGGTGACAGCTAAGCCAAACAGCGCTCCAGCCATTGGTGCTCGCAGCACCCAGCGATCCTGGTGAGTGAGCAGCCGCCAGATGATAAACAGAATGGCAAAGCCGCAGATCCGTCCGTACCAAATGGGGTTGAGCTTGGCTCCACCCAAGCGCAAGACTTCAGCAGGCTCATATTGTGCACTTGGCGATAGCCAGCCCAGAAGTGCTGTCAACCCGTAAGTGCCAATAAATATCCAGGTCAGGCGTTGGAAGTTTCGGCGATGTTTTCCTACTATGGGAATAAGCAATACTGGCAGTAGACTACGCGAAGGAAAGCCTCTGACCTTCAAAGAGGCAAACGCCGGATCAACTGCGCCGACAGACCGAGCTGCGAGCAGTACCCACAACAGAAACTGAGAGATGAAATGGACATTGAGCAGGTCGCTGATAACCAGGCCATTGCACACAACATAATATGCACCAACTACGAC
The DNA here is from genome assembly GCA_029821515.1 of Candidatus Zipacnadia bacterium. Classification (GTDB taxonomy): domain Bacteria; phylum Armatimonadota; class Zipacnadia; order Zipacnadales; family Zipacnadaceae; genus JALGTD01. The sequence goes on from JALGTD010000081.1 coordinate 5,844, forward strand.
CATAGAAATTCCCACCCCGGTTCCTCCCAATTGCAGGGAGACGAGGTTGCCAAGATAGAGCGGTGCCCGGGCTACCAGAAAGCCAAGTCCGACCTCCGGCCAAAGCAAAGAAAAGATCAGCCCGGCGAAGGCAGCCGTTATCAGCACTCCTACCCATACGTTGGGTGAAAGCAACAATATAAGCCCGACGGCTATTGGCACAAGCGCTGTATAAATCCACCCGGGGAGGTCCTTCAGGCGGACTGTAGGCATACTTATTGCAGAGCCAGTCTTCGGTGTCATCTAAGCCTCGGTAGATCATAACTGAATTGGCAATCACAAATTGGGAAGCGAGAAAGTGAAAGAATCACAAGTCTCCTCTGTCACTCGAGCTTTTCCGCTGTTTCTGGCGCAAGTCTGCTGCCAATTTCTCGGTCTGGCGGTTGGTATGATCCTGGTGCGTGCCTTGACAAAGCAAGCGTATGGCACCTATGCCCATGTGCTTCTTGTTACCAATATAGCTCTGCCGGTCGCAGCTATAGGGCTAGCCGACAGCTTATACTTTTTTGCCCCCAGGGCACCTCGCAGCCATAGGCGAGGCCTGCTGGTACGCAGCGCTATCTTTGTCTGCATAACCACAGCAGCTACCGGGCTTGCCCTATGGGCATTACGCCATCCGCTGGCCCATCTACTCAACGATGAGCAGCTCGTCCAAATCATCTTGCCAATAGTAGCAATTCTCACTTTTACTGTCTTAGCCGGACTGTTAAATGCTTGGTTTATCTCTACTGAGCGCATTGGGTTAGCCTCTGTATATACACTGGTGCAGTTCCTGCCGCTGGGCATCGCCTCTGTCGCTGTCTGGCAACTAAACCTACCTTTGGAATGGCTCGTTTCCAAGTGGGCTTGGTTTGGAATGATGCTTCTAATTCCGCTCATTATTTGGCCCTGGTTTGAACCTGGCTCAGCAAGTCTTGCCTTCGTCTGGCGAGCTATC
>JALGTD010000082.1 GCA_029821515.1 Candidatus Zipacnadia bacterium
TCCCGCCAAGCCATGGCCCTACGGTAATCCCAGAGAAGACCGCAGTCTGCATCAGTCCCAGACTATAACCCAATCTGGTTATGGGCGTCACGCTGGAGACCAGTGCTACAGAGGCAGCTACGGTGCCTGTTACTGCTCCTTGCATCAACCGCAGCGCCAGGAGCTGGTAGACATTTTTGGCTGTACCCATTAAGGCCAGCAAGACAGCTCCCCCGAACATCGCCCGTTCCACCATAAGCTTGCGACCATAACGATCGGCGATTGTTCCCCAAATTGGGCTGAAGACCGCGAACACCAGCCCGGGACCAGTCACCAGAATGCCGGCCCAAATGGGCACCAACCGCTCATCAGTTACCCCCAACTCCCTAATGTAGAAGGGAATAAAGGGCATAACAAAGGAAAAGCCCACTATGCATATAAGCTGGGCAATCCACATCGCATACAGCGTCCGGCGCCAGCCGGGTTGCCCGTCGCGTTCAGCCTGCGAGGTAGTTTCTTGGGGTTTTGAATGCTCTTCACAACTCATATCCTTCTTGACTCACTTTCACAATGGAACCTTCACTGCAGTAGGACTACGATGTCAAAACTGCTCCAGAAACCTCATATCGCCACTGTAGAACAGACGAATGTCATCAATACTGTGCCGCAGCATGGCCAGACGCTCCACTCCCACCCCAAAGGCGAAGCCAGTATACTTTTCGGTATCGTAGCCGACTCCGGTCAGAACGGTGGGGTCAACCATTCCGCTGCCTCCAACCTCCATCCAGCCAGTGTACCCACAGGCCCGGCAACCTGCACCTCCACATATCATACAGGTCAGTGCAATTTCAGCACTCGGCTCGGTGAACGGGAAGAAATCGGGCCGGAAGCGCATATGGCAAGACGGCCCGAACATCTCGTGGGCAAAGACCTCCAGCGTGCCCTTCAGATCAGCGAAGGTTACACCTTCGTCAACCAGCAGGCCTTCGAGCTGATAGAAGGTATGGCAGTGAGTGGCATCAACAGTATCGCGGCGGAAACAGCGACCAGGAGCGACGATGCGCACCGGCGGTGATTGTTGTTCCATCACCCGTATCTGCACTGGTGAGGTCTGCGAGCGTAGCAGGACATCGTCACTGATGTAGAAAGTCATCTGCTCGTCCATGGCCGGATGAAACTCGGGGTAGTTGAGCGCATCAAAGCTGTAGTGGTAGTTTTCAACCTCCGGGCCCTCTGCCACGTTAAACCCCAAACCCAGGAAGATTTCTATCATCTCGTCCAGCGTCGCCAGTAGCGGATGGCGTCGGCCCACTCGCGGCGCGCGGCCCGGCAAGGTTACATCAATACGCTCGGCAAGTTCCTGTGCCGCCTGCTCAGCGAGCTGTTGCTGCCGCTGTTCGTACGCCTGCTGCAACTCCTGAGATACGCGGTTGGCCAGTCGGCCGACCGCCGGCCGCTGCTCTTTGGCCAGACTACCAAGGTTTTTCATCATCTCGCGCAGCTCACCCTGGCGGCCCAGGTACTGGACCCGCATCTGTTCAAGCTGCTCCTCATCATCAGCTTCCCGAAAGGCTACCACAGCCTCATCACGTAGCTGCTCAAGCTTGTCTTCCATCAGAATCACCTTTGCTAATTACCAGACACCAAACCAACTACAAACAATAAACCCTCTGTCATCGTCTTGGGACGAAAGCAGAGGGTCTTCGCTATACCACCCAAGTGGAGCGGACTGCGATAACGGTGCAGTAATCCGACCTAACCTATTGGGCTTAGCTGCTGCAATTTACCTTGCAAGCAAGCTAGTTGCCGTTCAGCCGGCGGTTTGGGGGCGAACTTCGGCTGCGCGGTCACTGGAGATGCTTCCAGCCGCGGCATCTCCTCTCTGCAGTTCCATACGCCGCCTACTTCTCCCCGTCGTCACCTTTGTATGATCTTCGATTGCTTGTATCAATTATACCGCTGCCAATAGCATTTATCAAGAGCAAGTGCCACCGTAGAGCTTGCCACCAGGAAGGACTTTCCAGGTGCACAGCGAAATCATTAAGCACTAAGGAGGATACGAGCAGTGGCCAACACATCCAACGAGCGAGAAACTGGCGGCCGGGCTATGATCAGTGATACGCCGCGACTGGTCGGCCTGGTGGTGTTCTTAGGCGGCATAGCTATGGTCGTGATGGTCTTCGTATGGGCTTATGCGCTTTATAGTAGCGTTGGCGACGAGCTGAACCAGGTCGCCATTAGCCGAGCCGTACCGACAACTAATCCAGCAGCCGCCCAGAGCGACCAGCCGCCAAGTGTACCCGCAGAACAAGTTACCATTGCTGCTCCAATGCCGGGAACAAGCCTTGTCGACGTGGCCGCGGTCTTCGCTTTGAAAGTAGTATTTCTAGCTCTAATGGCCTGGGCCGGTGCACTGGTAGCAAGCAAGGGCGTAGCTATGACCAGACAAAGCCCTTAAGAGCCAGCCGCCGACCTGCCTAAAAGGGGTCAGGTCCTGCCGCCAATTTCAAGCAAAATGTCCGCCAGCTTCTGAGCAATGTGACCCCAGGTATATTTCTCCAATACCCGCTGCCTTCCCCGCCGGGCCAACACTTCCCGCTCGTCGGGATTGTTCAGCAGCCGTTCTATGCTTTCCGCAAGTGCCCCAATATCTCCCTCCGGGAAGATTATCCCGCCACCGGTGTCATTGATCAAGTAGGGAATATGGCCCGAATCCGAGCCGATTATTGGTACTCCACAGGCCAGCGCCTCAATGATGACACGGCCAAACTGCTCCTTCCAGCGTGGCGTAGTTCGAGAGGGGAGCACCAGTACATCCAGAGCATTGAGGTATGCCGGCATTTGATGATGGGGGACATGTCGAATGACTGCTACCGACGGCTTAGCCGTACTATGCTGGGTCAGCTTAGTGATCTTACTGCGTAGCGGACCACCACCAATCAGCACCAGACCGAACTCGGGCGCCCCGCGCTGTGCGGCCAGTTGCGCCGCCGCCAGCAAGTCCCAAACGCCTTTGGCAGCATCAAGCCGACCGGCATAGCCGACCGTCGCGCCGCTTTGAGGAAACTCACGAGGGCGCGGCAGACCCAAGTGGGGGGTGAAGACAGTGGGGTCTACACCATGAGGCAGCACACTGGCCGGTCCCTGGTAACCGCGGGCATCCAGCACCTCTGCACATGGCTGGCTTATCACCAGGATATGATCCGATCCCGACAGCACCTTTTGATATATCCACTCGAAAGGCAGGAGCAGTCTGCGCCGGATATTCTCCTTGCTGAAGATTACGAGTTTGTAGCCGCGGCTACTCACCAGTCGCACTGCTTGGGCAGCAGCCAGGCTGTAGGGCTCTTCGTCAACGAACAGAATATCCGGGCGGAACTTATCCAGCTTTTGAGCCAGCTCGCTGGTGTACCAGTGCAAATGTATCTGGCCAGGCAACCACACAGAAAGAGCCTCAGCGCAGTCAGCAATCTCCGGCAGGGCGCTAAATTGCACCTCTCCGCCTACCGGCGCCCACCAGCGCTGTGGACTGAACAGACGCAGGCTAATATCAGCACAATCCAGCAGCTCTGCGTAGGGCCTTTGGTTCAAATCAACTACACACGAGTGGCTAATGACAGCTACACGCAGGGGATCCGGGGCATCAGAGAGAGAGAGCCCGCCAGTGCCGGCTAACTTCTCTGGGGCCAGTTGTTCAGTGGCGGGCCCCGGCAAATGAGCAAGAAAGAATTCCTCAATCTGCTCAGCCTGCCGGTCCCAAGAAAGCCGTTGCGCCTTCTGGTGAGCAGCTCGCCCCATCTGTTCGCGCAATTGTGCATCAGCAGCCAACTTCTCGAGCCGGTCGGCGATCTGAGCAGGATCTCGGCCTACCCGAAAGCCGCTGACCCCATCTTCGACAAGCTCATCTGCTGCGCCGATGTCTGTGGTGACCAGCGGGAGCCCGCAGGCAGCCGCCTCCGCCACCACCAGGCCAAAGGCTTCACCACGCGCCGGCATCACCAGACAGTCGGCTGCAGCATAGTATTCAACAATCCTGTCGGTAACACCCACGAAGATGACCTGGTCTGCCACTCCTCTTTGCCGGGCTAACTGAGCAAAGAATTCTTCATCGCCTCTGCCCACTATCACCAACCTGGCGGGATGCTCCATCATAGCCAGGGCATCGATTACCAGCGGCAGACCCTTGTCAAACCAAAGCCCACCGGCAAAGAGGATGACGAACTCTTCTGGGCCAACCTCGAGAGCTTCACGGCGTGAAGATCGAAACTGGCGGCGAACTGCCAGATTGAAGACATCATGGTCGAGGCCATTCGGCACAGCTTGCGCGGGCGGCTTGTCCAGGCCGTGTTCCTGCGCTAAATAGCGGACGACCATCTGCGAGACCGCCAGCACGCGACCCCGGCAGCGGCGCACCGCCCATCCCTCCATTCGGGTAGCCCATGCTTGACGCAGTGTCCAGCCCAGATGCACCAGCCACGAGGGCTGTTGATATTTCCAGCGCACCTCCCGCAACGCCCGCGCCCGCTCGGCATGACAGGTATGGACCAAAACGAAGTTGCGGACCAAACTGTTGCCGCCCTGAGACAGGACGACATCGTATTTATGCTGCTTGACAACGAAAGGCGAGAGTAGAACCATCCAGAGGGCCTGCAAGGTGCTGGATTTGAAGGGACACCACAGCCGGTGGACTCGGATTCGCCCACGGGGGATATCAGCGGCTGAGAAACAAAACACGTCCACCTGATGTCGCTTGGCCAGGCGGCTGACTAACTCAGCCAGAACTCGCTCCTGTCCCCCACGCTGGTTGATGTGCTCAGTCACTATGGCAATCTTCTTGTTTCATTGGATATGTGTCCGGTAGAAACTATCTGACGATGCAAAACAGCACTTGCACATCGCCGTGATCCATCCAGACTGCTATACCCGGGAAACGGCTAGCAAAAGAGCTAACCGGCCCTTCGCTCACAGACTTCGTGACGCCTTCCGGTTTCCAAGTTCAAACTCTGGGGCAGCTTCGCACACAGCCTGGCGGCTAGCTGTCTCAATCTCAGCCGTTCGCACAGCCATTGCCGCAGCTAACCAAAACAGCGGGCCACCGGGCACCAAGTAGATGGCGCTGCCCACTGCCAAGCGCGCCAGGGTAGAGACCACTACTGCCAGGCAAGCGGCAATTAGTGCCCTGGATTCAACTGTGCGGACTCGCCTAAAGCTCGCAACAGTCATCCTAACCGTTCCATACAGTAGCCACAGAAATAGGGCGAGCCCGGGAAAGCCCAACTCGCGCAGCGCCCGCCCATACTCGTTTTCCACCATTCCACCTGCAGTTCGCTTAACTGCCATTGCCTCGCGGCCAACCACAAGCTCACCTCGACCCACACCCGTACCGGTGGCAACACCAACACCGAGGGGACGTTCGAAAGCAGAATTGATACCATTAAGCATTGGGCCCATCGTCCGGCTAACCACTGTCCGATAGCTAAGCATCTGCGGATTGTAGCGAGCCTCGAATGCCCCACCGGCGTAGTTATTCAGCACAACCACGGCCAAGACGCCAATGACGACCACCGCAAACAGAAAGCGCGGCCGGCGTATCAATAACAGAAGACTCAGTCCACCTATTACTAAGCCCAACAGCGGAGCACGACTGGCGCTAGTCGCCAAGGCTACCAGGCACACTGCAGCAGTGCCAATCATCAGTGGCTTGAGCCACGCTTTGCCTCGAACATAGAGTACCGCGCCAATACAGAATATAGCCGACAGTGACATTGCGTCCCCCAGGGCTCCTGGGCCAACAAATGTTGATACAGCCCGCACGCCACTACCCCACCCGAAACGGTTGTAGAAGTCAAATCCTGGGCCCAGAGCATACAGGTGCTCAAAACCGAGATTCCACTGAATGATGGCGTAGGTGCCGGTGCCTAGCGACAGTAGCACAATGGTAACAAGCATACGTTCAATATGGGCCCGCGTAGTCATGTACTCGTATGCCACGACCAATACAGCAATCCAAACAACCCAGGTACGCAGGCCAGCCAGAGCAACCAGCATACTCGCCGTTTCCGTGTTGAACATCTCAGCAGCACAGTACAGTATGAACAGAAATGCCGGCAATATAACAGGTAGGTGCAGCGCATCCCATCGCTGCCTGCTTAAGCCAAGCCATAACCAACGGACTAATGCAATCGCCAACACGATATCCTTAGCGAACACAGTAGCAGTGCTGACCACAAGCCCTTTGAGAAACCCGTCCACATAAGAGATGGCCATCAGCTCAATCATTGCTACTTCCAGCGAGCTTAGTGCCACAATAAGGCCAACACTGCCACCAAGGAGCAACAGCAACTCCTTTGTGCGCCCTGCCAGCATCGGGCCAGCCGACAGGAAAGCAATCCCGGCGCCTAGCACACCAGCCATCATCAGCAGCACTGTAAGCGGAAGCCTACGTCGCCGCATCACTCTGTCCTCGTCTCTTCCCGTTAGTTTCCGATTCCATTGCAGTCTGCCTTGCTATCCGATACGTGCGTAGCCCCTTGAGCTTACCGGCTGTTGACGCTACAAACAGACGGCTTGCAGCAATCGGCCCGCGGGGAAGACTGATTAAATACTTGATCAAACCGTAACGGTTGCCCATACCGATCAGAAACGCGCTAGCTATGAAGGCAATCTTCCGCAGTCCAGATAGATGCTTGACCATACAGTACACCCAATTGTGGCTATCGGAGGAAACCAGGGACAATGCTTCCAACTGACGGGTAGACTGACCGAAGCGCGGCGCCGGGTAATGATCAACCAGTGCCTCTGGATCGTAGACCAGGCGAAAACCCTGCTTGGTGACCGACAGCGAAACCTCAGTGTCATTAAGACATGACGAGCCGCCGGCCAGATTCTGATCAAAGCCTCTTATCAGCACCCGGCGAAAGCTCATATTAGCACCCTTGAGGTGATCAACCTCTATCGGTGCATCAACCGCTGCACAGTGGTGGTTACCAATAATCTTCCCTGCCCAGGTGACCTTTCCCACCGAACACTTGCGAGTTGGCACCTGCTGCTCGCCGTGATGGACGACATCTCGGCCGCCCACACCGCCAACGGAAGGATCAGCATAATGGCTCGCCAGGCACTGCAACCACTGCGGGCGGGGAACGCAGTCGTCGTCAGTGAAGCAGACGACATCCCCAATTGCAGCACCCAGCCCCCGGTTCATGGCCTCAATTTGCCCGGATTTGGTCGCTAATACCACATCTACACGCTCTCCCAGTTCGTTGGCCGTACACCACTGCTGCAGCAGTTGCCGGCTCCTCTCATCCACATCACGCAGCACCACCACAACTTGATCAGGCAGACAAACACCTTCCTGCAGGCCGACCAGGCACTTGCACAGAGGCTCAGGCCGACGGTAGCTGGGTACCACAACCGAAAATGTCAGTCCATTCCCAGAGTTGCTCATAATAGACTCAATGTCAATAATTCACTGGCAGTTTAGAACTTGCCGCAAGAATTGTCCAGTGTAAGAATCATCACAGGCTGCCACTTGTTCGGGAGTGCCCACGGCCACGACCTCGCCGCCTTCCTCTCCGCCTTCGGGACCAAGATCAATTATGTAGTCGGCCGCCTTTATTACGTCCAGGTTGTGCTCGATAACCACTACGGTATTGCCAGCCTCCGTCAAACTATGAAGCACTTCCAGCAGCTTCTCAATATCGGCGAAGTGCAGACCCGTAGTCGGCTCATCGAGCAGGTATATGGTATCACCACTGCTGACACGGCTTAGCTCGCGAGCCAGCTTTATGCGTTGGGCCTCGCCGCCGGAGAGTGTCGGGGCCGGCTGGCCCAGACAGATATAGTCCAACCCCACCTCACACAGTGTGCTCAGGATGCGCTTGATCTTGGGCACATTGCGAAAATGCTCTTGAGCCTCTGCGACCGTCATCTCCAATATATCGGCGATATTCTTACCCTTGTAGCGAATCTGGAGAGTTTCCCTATTGTAACGCGTGCCGCCGCAGACTTCACAAGGCACATAAATATCCGGCAGTAAGTGCATCTCAATCCGGCGTGTGCCGTCGCCCGAGCAGGCCTCACAGCGCCCTCCGGCCACATTGAAACTAAACCGACTGGCCGAATATCCGCGCATACGCGCCGCCTGGGTCTGGGCAAAAAGCTCACGAATCGGTCCAAAGACACGCACGTAGGTAGCTGGGTTAGAGCGTGGTGTCCGCCCGATCGGACTCTGATCAATATTGATTACCTTCTCGAGCAGATCAACACCCTCTATGGCCTTATGGCGGCCCGGGGAACGCTTGGAACCCTGTAGCTTACGTGCCAGAATCGGATAAAGAGTATCGTTGATCAGGCTGCTCTTGCCCGAGCCTGAGACGCCGGTAATACAAATCAACAGGCCCAACGGAAGCTCCACGTCTATCTTCTTCAGATTATGCTGAGATGCTCCCCGAATACATAGGCTGCGACCGTCAGGCTCGCGTCTATGCGCAGGCACAGGTACCTTGCGCTGGCCGGTAAGATATTGTCCAGTGATTGAATCGTCATCAGCCTTCAGACTCGCAACCGTGCCGGCGTGGATGATGCTGCCCCCCTCTGCACCGGCGCCGGGGCCGAATTCTACTACATAATCGGCGCTCTCAATTGTTTGGGGGTCATGTTCTACAACTATTACAGTATTGCCCAGATCGCGCAGTTCCCAAAGCACCTCAATCAGCCGTTTTTGGTCGCGGGGATGCAAGCCAATGCTGGGTTCGTCCAGGATATACATCACGCCGGATAGACCGCTACCTATCTGAGTCGCCAGCCGGATTCGCTCGGCCTCTCCTCCAGCCAGCGTGGGCGCGGAGCGGTCCAGGGTCAGATAGCCGACGCCGACCTGCTCCATAAAGTGCAAACGCGCAGTGATCTCTTTAACCAGCTCTTCAGCTATAACCTGCTTAGTGCCGGCAAACGAAAGCTGCTCGAAAAACTCAATTGCTTCCTCCACTGTAGAGGAAGTGATATCGAAGATTGTCTTGCCGCCGACGCGTACCGAGCGGGCCTCCGGACACAGACGACTACCGCCGCAGGCCGGGCACGGCCCCGGCACAAAGAACTGATCATAGAACGTTTCAGTCTGCTGGGAGGACTCGTCCCGCTGGCGCTCAGCCAGGGGCAGAATTCCTTCATACTCCTTGGTGTATTCGAACTCGCGACCAGATTTTGCGCGATATAGAAAGGTGATCTCCTCGCCGCCAGAGCCGCACAGAATTACTTCCCGGATTTCTTCGGGAAGTTCACGCCAGGGCGTAGCAAGGTTGAATCCGTAATGGTCAGCCAATCCTTCAAACTTATGCCGAGTATGTCGGGTATTGACATCGCCGACAATTCGCAGCGCACCCTCAAGTATGGAGCGCTCGGGGGCGGCCACCAGCAGGTCAGGATCAATTTGGCTCACGGTACCTAATCCCTCGCACTCCGGACACATACCTGCCGGTGTGTTGAAAGAAAACAAGCTCGGGGTCAATTCGGGGTAGGTAATCTTACAGTGCGGGCAGGCGAATCGTGTCGAGAAGAGCCGCTCTTCGTCGCCGTCCACGCAGGCAATCAGCGTCTGGCTGCCTTCTTGCAGAGCGGTTTCCACAGACTCAGCCAGGCGCGACTCGACACCAGGCTCGATCACCAACCGATCTACGACTGCCGCGATATCAGCCGCCTCATCTCGGGGCAGTTCCTCCGCAAGATCGTAGATCTGGCTGTTGACTCGCGCCCGGGCGTATCCGCTTTGCCGCAGGCGGCGCAAGGTCTGCTGGATGTTCTCAGTGTCATTGTTCTCTACCGGCGCCAGCACATGAACCAGCGTACCAGCGGGCAGCTTAAGCAACTCATCCACGATCTGCTGGCTGCTGGTTGCCGAAATGGGCTTGCCACACTGGTAGCAAAAGGGCTGCCCAATCTTGGCAAAAAGCACCCGCAGGTAGTCGTAAATATTAGTTATGGTACCTACCGTCGAACGGGGGCTGCGACCTCCGGACTTCTGGTCAATCGCAATGGCCGGGGAGAGACCCTCAATATGGTCAACATCGGGGCGGCCGGCATCCTGCAGCAGTCGTCGCATATTTACCGAGAGGGCTTCTATGTAGCGCCGACGGCCTTCGGCATATATTGTGTCAAGAGCCAACGAAGACTTACCCGAGCCGCTTACCCCACAGAAGACGATCAGCTTGTTGCGGGGCACGGCCAGATTGATATCTTTCAGATTATGTTCGCGGGCTCCATACACCCGGATTTCGTCTGACATCCGCCTCCCCCTACATCCTCCGGTTGAGGACCACCAGCAGTATATCCGGGTAGTATACCACCGACTCTAGCTGCTGGTCAACGCTAATAGGGGAATCCTCCACGTGCGGCAGGAGCCGCTGGCTGTTCACAGGCGGACTAATAGTCCAAGTTGGCAGAGCAACTAGCAGTGGTGACCGGGCAGGCGTCTTACTCAGCGGGCACAATCCGCACCTGTGCCCGCCGGCCCTGCAAATCAAAGCGCAGCCGGCCGGAATGATCTGCCTGCAGAATCTGACGCCAGGTCGCTTGAAACTCGTAATCAATTACGACCTGGTGATGAGAAAGAGGGGCGACCGGATAGACGCCTGTTTCTACTGTTATACGCACCGGCGTGCTGGCGCCGTAGCTCAGTTGCCATCCCGTACTCCGACTGCCGCGCAGTTCAGCGCCCACTCCGGCAATCTCCAGTTCCACCAGGTCAGACTGATACTTGAGCAACACCGCCGAAGCCTCGTCGTAGTGGGGATTGATTATGATGGGACGGGCTACGGTAGAAGTCAGGTGCAGAGGCGGGACAGGCACTGTCACTATTACCCGCCCGCTACGTCGACCTGACGGCAAACGCTCATAAGCAGAAAACCGGCAGAAACCACCAGCGTAGAGGTGGTCATCTGCTTGAATGGCGCTGAACTCAACCCGGGTAGTGTAGCGGCCTGTATTCAGCAGATAACAGGAGTCACCACTTCCGCAAATCTCTACATTGCCAACAAATAGTTCCGGCTGATGAAGCTCGTAGGCCGCCCGCCTGGCCCACAGGTCGTGGTGGAACGCTCCAAAGACGGGGTCGGTGGGTATCCAGTTAGCCCACAGGCGCGTTGTGGCGAACAGAGCCACCCCCAGCCCGTATTCGTTCAGCACAATTCCAGAATACATGTAACCGCTGCCCTCAGCGGGCAGGCGACGTCCCACCGCCCAGGGAACAGCATCGGGGGCAAGTGTGACGTAAGCTACCGGCCCACCAAAAGTGTAAGACCGGCGCTGAGCGGGAGTACCCTGTTTCAGATGCTCAGCGAGCCGGAAGCTACCCTGGCTTTGCAGAGGAGGTGGCAGCGAGGGAAAGTGCTCTGACCTAATGCCAAATGAGAAGTCTCCTATTTCTTCTTGCAGCAGCGGCATTTGTTCAATCCCGAACAGAAGCTGCAACTGGCCGGGCAAGCGCTGCCAGGAGCCGCTCTGACGCAATCGTATTCACAGAGCCTGCTGACAGCCTGCAGGGGCAGATCAAGCGCCAGTGGGGCAGCGATGAAGCTGTACTGCTGCAGATCCACCTCGGGATCTTCCAGCGCTGCAACAGTTAAATAATCAACCAGTCCAAAGCGGCTGCCGCACCGAAAAACGTTGAACAGACCGTTAGGTTCACCCTCAGAGAAATCAGCAATGTAGCCGTAGACTGATAAATCGCCGACTCGATACCCCTCAGCATACGGCTCATACAGGAAAGCTGCCACTGGCTTCGGTGTCACCGTAAAAATATGGCGGTTCAGAGCGGGGTGAATTATTTGAGCCAGTTTACTGTCAGCCAACGCTGCGGGGCCCTCTTCATCATCTGGCCCTGGCAGCAAGCCGCTGGCGACCAGTCTACCATAGTTGTCCAGCCCGATACCCACCGCTCCGTGCAGAGCTGCCTGGTTGATCCAGCGCTGGAGCGCATCTTTGCTGTAGATTGGCTCGCCCGGCACCGGCACCCACAGCGCCCGCACCACCTGGAAGCGCCCAGCCTGGCGTGCAATGTCTATGGCGTGGACGTTGTGGGCAAGCTTGTCAGGCTCCAGCACATCCGGCGCCATCGCCGGCATCACGAAATCATAGCTATCAGGCACTGCGCTAAGCGAATAGTACAGACCAATGCGCCCGGCAAATAGCGGCGTGTCCGGATCCACGCTGCGCACTTGCTGCGCCCACAAAGATAGCACACCGGCAAGAGCCTGGTGCCGGTAGTCAGCCAGATCAATAGAGGGCCGCCCCACACCGAAAGGCTGCTCGTCATCCAGCGTGGTTGCCTCCTGGGTGGTGATCTGTGTCCAGTCGCCGAAGTTGCCACCCCATGCGGCATTCAACGCCTCCAGCAAGCCGTACTGCCGCTGAAGATATTGGCGGAAGCCCCGGTCAGTCTCCTGCAGCCGGGAGTCGAGGTAGTCACCAATGGCCCATCCGCCCACCGCTGGCTCATTTTTCAAGACTGATACTACCTGTTGGGCGGTCTTCCAGGCATACGCTGCCAAATCTGGATCGTCAGCAGCTATGGCTACCGGCCCTGGGGGAATGGTGGGAAGGGCCACAATCACCTTGAGGCCAGTCCGCTCGGCTGCAGCGATCTGACTGCGGATATCAGGTAGCCCGGAATCGTAGCGTGGGGGCACTTCCAGGTAGAGGGTATTTAGCCCAACGGCGCTGGCTACTTGTGCAGCACCGTCGCCTTGCAGACCATAAACAAAAACAAAAGGGCCAGACTGCGCCCAGCTAAGCGCGCAACTGGCCAATATTGCTACCGTTGCCGCGATCAGTGTTGCTAATCTATTCATTGCACGGTACGCCGGACCGTCTGCTTGAGAAGGCTGGACGCTATTCCGATCCGTTGGCCGCTGCTGGCAGCTCATCAGTCCACTCATCCTGAAACGCCAGAGCATCATGGGCGGCTGCCTGCTCAGCCTTCTGTTTGCTGCCACCGTGGCCTATGCCCAATACCCGGCCAGCCAAGCGCACCTCCACATCAAAAACCGGGTCGTGGTCAGGGCCAGCCCGCCCCGTAGTCACGTACTCAGGTACCAGTTGAGTCAACGACTGGCACAGCTCCTGGAGAGTGGTCTTGGCATCCCGGAAGCTCTCGTCCTCAACTCCATCAATGATATCAAGGAAATGAGCGACCACGAACTGGTGGGTCTGCTGGTAACCGCCGGACAGATAGACAGCGCCCAGCAGTGCTTCCAGTGAATCAGCCAATACTGAGGTCTTGCGTCGCCCTCCGGTATTTTCCTCGCTCTGCCCCAGTTGCAGATACGAGCCCAGCTTCAGTGACCGTGCCACATTGGCCAAATTAGCCGTCTGTACTACTGCTGATTTTGCTCGAGTTAGCCACCCTTCATCAGCTTGAGGAAACCGCTGATATAACTCCCCGGCAACTATAGCGTCCAGCACGGCATCGCCCAGGAATTCCAGGCGCTCATTTGACTCATAAGCGGCGCCGCCTCCCTCCCGGACATACGAAGCATGGGACAGTGCCTGTTTGAGTAGGTCAATATCCAGGTCAGTGATTTCCAGCTCATCAGCTAACTGCTGCCATCCGTCGTCACTGCACATAATACTAATCGTTTCGCCTGCCTCGGAAGGACTAGCCAAATCGGGAAACAATGAGAACCGCGTTGTGGCCGCCGAAGCCGAAGGAATTAGACATCGCCACGTCAACATTGGCTGTACGAGGCTCCCCCTGGACAATATCCAGATCCCGTGGGAGAGACCCATCCAGGTTATCACAGTTTAAGGTATGGGGAATCAGGCTATCGCGCATCGCCAACATACAGGCTACCAATTCGGTAGCACTGGTCGCCCCCAGTTGGTGGGCGTGGATTGGTTTGGTGGACGATATAGGAACACTGTCTGCAAAAGTCGCCGCCAACGCATTAGCTTCCATAGCGTCGCCGTTGGGAGTGCCTGGGGCATGGGCGTTGACGTAATCAATGTCCGCCGGCTGCAGGCCAGCATCGTCCAGAGCCGCCTCCATGGCCAGACAAGCACCAATGCCCTCCGGGTCGGGCGCTGTGATATGCCAGGCATCGGCACTGGCGCCATAACCCATCACCTCGCCCCAAATCGACGCGCCCCGGGCCTGAGCATGCTCCAGCTCCTCAAGTATGAGAATCGTGCTGCCCTCCCCAACCACAAAGCCATCCCGATCTCGGTCGAAGGGGCGACAGGACCGTTGCGGATCGTCATTGCGCGTGGACACGGCCTTAGCCGCAGCAAAGCCGGCCATAGCCGTAGGCGAGATGGTTGCCTCAGCGCCTCCCGTTATCATTATTTCTGCCGCGCCCCGCCTAATAGTGACAGTTGCCTCGCCAATGGCATGCCCAGCACTGGCGCAGGCGGTGGCGATGGCAGTATTGGGGCCACGGGCGCCGGTCTGTATCGAAACCATACCCGCAGCCATGTCAATGATCATCTTGGGCACCAGGAACGGCGAGACACGGGAAGGGCCGCGGCTCAGCAGAATCTCATACTGCTCCTCCCAGGCACGCATCCCACCTATGCCCGACCCGATCAGCACGCCCACCCGATCGCGATTCTTCTCGGTTATCTCGAGCTGGGCGTCGGTCAGAGCCATATTAGTGGCCGCCAGCGCAAACTGCACGAAGCGATCACAGCGCTTAAGCAGCTTGCGATCAATCCAGTCGGTGGGGTCGAAGTCATTGACCTCACCAGCGATACGCACATCATACTGGCTTACATCAAACTGCGTGATCGGCCCGATACCCGATCGGCCCTCGCATACAGCCTGCCAGAACTCGTCGGGCGAATTACCGACGGGCGTGATCATCCCTACACCAGTTATGACTACGCGTCTGTCACTCATAATGAGCAGCTACGGGACTGGCAACTGTGACTCCCGGCAGCCACTGACCTCCACATAAGTGCGGACCCCTGCCGGAACAGTTGTGCACCAGCCTGAGCTATCCATTCACACCTTGTTCTTCAAGATAGCGCACCGCGGCGCCGACCGTCGTGATCCGCTCCGCGTCTTCTTCGGGAATCTCCAGATCAAACTCGTCCTCCAGAGCCATAACCAACTCTACCACGTCCAACGAATCCGCCTTCAGATCGCCATCAAAGGTAGCATTCTCGGTCACTTGACTCTCCGGGACCGCCAGCTCGCGTACTATTACTTCCCTGACTTGCTCAAACAATGCCACTCAAGTTCACCTACCTATCGTAGTTTGTGTGCTGCCAGAATTATATCAGATTCTGCCCTAATCTTCTACATCACCATTCCGCCGTCAACGATAAGAACCTGCCCGGTAATGTAAGCCGCTTCGGGCCCCGCCAGAAAAACCACCGCAGCAGCGACATCCTCGGGCTGACCCGGGCGGCCCAGCGGTACCCGCCCCAGCATCTGTTCGCGGGCTTCATCGGAAAGCTGGGCAGTCATCTCAGTCTCAATGAAGCCGGGCGCTACTGCATTGCAGGTAATCCCGCGGCTGCCCAGCTCCTGAGCAGTGCTTTTGGTCAAAGCAATCAACCCGCCCTTGGACGAGGAATAGTTAGCCTGGCCGACATTTCCAGTCAGTCCCACTACCGAGGCGATATTGATAATGCGCCCACGACGTGCCTTAACCATAGGACGGGCTACCGCCTTCGTGCACAGAAATGCTCCCTTGAGATTGACCGCCAGTACCGTATCCCACTGCTCTCCGGACATACGCATCAGCAGATTATCCTGGGTAATCCCAGCGTTGTTCACCAGAATATCGATCTGGCCAAATCTGTCCATAGCCGCCGTGACCATCGCCTTGACTTCGTCCTCAGAAGTGATATCAGCCACCACTGGCATAGCCACCCTCCCCATTTCCTCTATCTGGGCCGCGACTTGCCCGGTACTTTCCTCCACCACATCATTAACCACCACATCAGCACCGTGCTCGGCCAGAGCCAGGGCAATCGCCCGCCCAATGCCCCGTCCACAACCCGTTACTAAGACCACTTGATCTTCCAGGTGCAATCGGCTCACTCCTTCGCTACGCTAACTTTGCCACCACTTCTTCAATGGCCTTCCCATCAGACGTGTCCATAGCCCCGACGGTATCGTCAATCTTGTCCAGCATCCTGGTCAGCACCCGCTTGGGACCGACTTCCACAAAAACCTCGACGCCCATCTCAATCATCCTGCGGACAGATTCCTCCCAGTGTATGCTGTGGTTGATCTGCCGTGCCAATGCCCGCACAATTCCTGATGCATCACTGCGAGCGGTCGCATCCACATTAGAGACAATTGGCACGCGGGCATCACTGATACCGGCTTGATGCAGATACTCACCGAATCGCTGCGCAGTACCGGTCATTAGCGGCGAATGAAACGCTCCACTGACCTTGAGCAATATACTGCCTTTTGCTCCCCGCTGCTTGGCAAGCTCACAAGCCTGCTGTACCGCCGATACTGCCCCGGAAACAACCACCTGGCCAGGACAGTTGTAATTAGCGACCACCAGCACCTGGCCGCTGCCCGCCTCCTCTACTACCGCCTCAACCTTCTTCTTCTCCAGGCCAATTATAGCAGCCATCGTTCCGCCGACTCGCTGCCCGTCTTCCGCCATCAACTCTCCGCGATGTCGCACCAACCGCAAAGCATTTTCAAAGTCCAGCGCACCTGCGGCCACCAGTGCCGAGTATTCGCCCAAACTGTGGCCAGCTACCACGTCAGGCTGCAAGCCCTTCGCCTTGAGCACCCGCAGCACCGCTACACTGTGCGTAAGCAGGGCTGGCTGGGCCGCCTCAGTGGCCGTCAGCTCTTCTGCTGGCCCTTCCCTCATCAGCCGGGATAGCTCGATACCCAGCACTGCATCCGCCTGCTCAATTACCATCGCAGCGGCCGCATACTGCTCAGCCACATCAGCTCCCATACCGACATATTGCGAACCCTGTCCTGGAAAGATAAAGGCAATCATAATTGCAGGCGCTCGCCTATCCGCTCCCTAACTCTTCCCGGGCAATCTCAGTCAACGCCGGCACGACCTCAAACACATCGCCAACGATGCCGTAGTGAGCAACTTCAAAAATGGGAGCAGCAGGATCCGTATTGATAGCCACAATACAATCCGCCCCGGACATACCCGCCAGGTGCTGGACCGCTCCTGATATGCCACAGGCGATATAGAGCCGGGGCTGGACGGTGCTGCCAGTTTGGCCGACCTGGTGGTAGGGAGCTATCCAGCCGTCATCCACCGTCGGGCGCGAAGCTCCCACCACTCCGCCCAGAGCATCAGCTAACTCTCTGATAATAGCGAAATTCTCCGGCTTCTTCAGCCCCCGGCCACCGGAAACGATGATCTCCGCGTCCTGAAGATTCACCTGCCCCGCAGCTTCATCGCGGGCAATATCAATAATCTTCGTCATTATTGAATTCTCATCAAAGCTTACGGGAACTTCAACTATTTCCGCAGTATGTTCCGGCGGTGATTCCAGCCGCTGCATAACCCGCGGGCGTACCGTCGCCATCTGCGGGCGGTGGTTACGCGTAACAATGCGCGCCATAATATTGCCGCCGAAGGCCGGTCGCGTCTGCACCAGCAGGTGCTCTTCGGGGTCAATCTCCAGACCGGTACAGTCAGCGGTCAGGCCAGTTTTGATGCGAGTGGCTATGGCTCCTCGGCATAAAACACCCGATCTGGTCCAGACTGCGCTGCTTTCTGAGCAAGCTCACCCGCTTTATCACCCAGGACAACCAGACTCAGCTCGGTATCCAGGTTCTCAGCCAGCTCGCGACCCTTGCCCAACAACTCCCAGGTCACGCCCGCCAGCCCATCTTCGCCAACTTCGCCGATTACCCACACGCCCTGGTAATCACTGGTATCCACCTCTTCAATAGCGGGAACTTCCCAGATAATAGCACCAACCGGGCAGACACTCACACACCCGCCACACAGCGTGCATGCCTCGGTGATGGTCGCCAGCCCTTCGGCCATCTCGATCGCGCCGTACGGACAAGCCTTTATGCAAAGTTGACAGCCGGTACATTTTTCTGCGTCAACATGGATATTCATTTTGCGTCTTTATCTGCTAAATTCAGCAGGCCACTTAGAGCAATTGTGCCTCACGCAGCTTGTCAAGAAGCTCGAACGCTGGGGCGGGAATATTTCTACTACCGTGGTCGGCGAGCCAGACAGTCCGCATTTTTCGGGATCAGCTTGGATATCCTCCAGTGTCCAGGTAGGTATCTCTTTTTTGCGGGCTGCCATAACCCCGCGCAGCCCGGCGTGCCGGGGAACATTCATATGTTTGTCAGCAGTAATCAGAGCCGGCAGCTTCATTTCAATAGTCTCAAAACTGCCAGCCAGCAGGCGCTTGACCTGCATCTTCTTCCCGTCTACTTTCACTTCCATTGCGTAGGTAGCCTGGGGAATGCCCAACTGCTCGGCAATGCCCGGGCCGACCTGAGCGGTGTCTCCATCAAAAGCCTGCTTACCACAGATAACCAGATCGTAGCCGCCAATCTTCTGTATCGCCTCCGCCAGGACATAAGAGGTCGCCAGCGTGTCGCTGCCGGCAAGGGCCCGGTCACTGATGAGAACAGCGTCATCGCAGCCCATAGCCAGTGCCTGGCGGAGAGCCTCTTCGGCCTGCGGCGGGCCCATGCTGAGGGCGGTAACCGTCCCGCCATATTCTTCCTTAAGCTGTAGGGCAGCCTCAATAGCATTCTCATCATAGGGATTGATAATGCTGGGAACGCCCTCACGCACCAGCGTATTGGTCTCGGGGTCAATGCTGATCTCGCTGGTATCCGGAACCTGTTTAATGCAGACTATTATGTTCATACAACTGCTCCTATTTCTCTGCTCTTATCCCAGTAATTGCTGTAGCTATCCCCCACTTGAGAACCTTCCACTGCAACTGTTCAAAACCAACAGTTTCGAGCATCGTCGTCAACTGCTGAGGTGACAGAAACTCTGCTGTAGACTGGGCCAGGTAGCGATAGGCATCCCCACGCCCGGTTAGTATTCCTCCGATAACTGGCACAAAATGCCGCCGAAACAGTTCGACCGGCCACGAAGCGCCGCCGCCGCACATTTCTAGAACCAGTATCCAGCCCCCTGGGCGCAACACGCGCGCCATCTCCTGCAAGCCGGCCTGCAAATCTACAAAGTTGCGTATAGCAAATGCTGCCATTACTCCATCAAATTGTCCCGTTCGCCACGGAAGCTGCATGGCGTCACAACGTACCAACCTTACCCGGCTGCTGTTAGCCTGCTTCCATTGAGCCCGCTGCAGCATTGACTCGCTAAAATCAGCGGCCAGCAATCTGCTGGTGTCCGGATGCTCCCCACTGCCGGCTCCCACATCCAAGACTATCCTTGACCGAGCCGGTGGAACTAGCGCCGCCGCTTCGCGCCGCCAGGCCCGATCATTATCCAAGGTCAACAGCCGATTCAGCAGATCGTAGCGAGGAGCGATCTCGCCGAACATACGGCAAATTGTTTCTCGCTTCGGCTTCATACGACTCTGACGCAGCCCGGCCCGGGCAGATTGCTTCACCCTCCGTTCTCTCTACCTTTACACAGCCTACTTCCCCTCAACGATATCAAACAGCTTGGCCTCGCGGTAGTAGCGCTCTACCGGATAGTCCTTGGTATACCCGTAGCCGCCGTGAATCTGCACTGCCTTGCTGCAGACCTCCACGCACATCTCCGAGGCGAATACCTTGGCCATAGCCGCCTCTTTCTCGAACTCCAAACCCTGGTCCTTGCGCCAGGCCGCACTGTAAGTCAGCCAGCGGGCCGCCTCAATGCTGGTGGCCATATCCGCCAGCATGAACTGAACTGCCTGGAACTCGCTAATCGGCTGTCCAAACTGCTCGCGGGTAGGCGCATAGGCAATCGCTGCATCATAAGCTGCTTGAGCCAGACCGACTGCGCCGATGGCCATGCCAACGCGCCCGGCTCCCAGCGTGGTCATCGCTACCCGAAAGCCTCGTCGCTCGCGGCCCAGCACATTCTCCTTAGGCACGCGAGCATCCTGGAAGATTAGTTCACGATTGGACAGGGCGGGATAGGCCATCTTCTCTTCATCCTTGCCAAAAGTGAAACCCTCCGTGCCCTTTTCCACGATGAAAGCTGTCATCCCCCGCGCTCCTCTTTCCGGAGCAACGTTGGCGATGATCACGTATATCTCAGCATCACCGCCATTGGTGATGAATACCTTGGTGCCATTCAGGATATAATGATCACCGTCCAGCTCGGCGCGGGTCCGCACGCTGGCGGCATCTGAGCCGGCTCCCGGCTCAGTCAGGCCGAATGCTCCGATCTTTTCCCCGCTAGCCAGCGGCCGGAGATACTTCTCTTTCTGCTCTTCGCTACCAAACTCCATAATGGGATATTCAGCCAGCAGATGAGCGCCGTACACCGCACCAGTTGTGGTGCAAGCTGCCGAAAGCAGCTCACCAACGACCGCCCAGTCCAGAATTCCCAGCCCCAGCCCGCCGTACTGCTCAGGCACTGGCACACCGAACAGATCCAACTCGGCCAGCATCTTTATGTTATCCCAGGGGTACTCCCCACGCTGGTCAACTTCCTTAGCTTTGGGTTTAAGCTCCTCCTCGCAGATTCCTCTGACCGCCGCGAAGATCTCCTGCTGTTCGTCAGTAAATGAGAAATCCATCGCCTTCCTCCCTGAACTGTTGGTCACAGCATACAGCTACCTATGCAGAAGTGAAGGGTGGCAGCGTCCAGCGAACGACGGCTGCCCCCAGGGTGAAGCCGGCTCCAAACCCCACGAACAGCACAATATCGCCTGGGGATAGCTGGCCTTTGCGGTAAGTGTCATCCAAACACATTGGCACTGACGCCGCCGAGGTGTTGCCATACTTGCTGACGGTGTTGATCACTTTCTTTGGGTCTATATCCAGGCGATCCGCCGCAGCGTCGAGTATGCGTCGGTTGGCCTGGTGCATAATAACTGCCGAGACATCTGCCGGACGCAGGCCAGCTTTGTCTAATGCTTCATGGGCAATTCTGGGAATACCCCGCACCGCCAGCTTGAATATTTCGGGTCCCTGCATCGCCAGACAGTCCTGGCCCTGAGCAATTAACTCAGAGGTCAGGCGCAGCCGCGAGCCGCCGCCCGGCAAGATGAGCAAATCACCATATTCGCCGTGCGAGCTCAGCGCGAACGACAGCAGTCCCTCATCGCGTCCGCAAGGCCCCATTACTGCAGCTCCTGCTCCGTCACCGAACAGCACACAGGTGGAGCGGTCGGTCCAATCGGCAATACGGGTGAGCACCTCGGCGCTGATCAACAAAACGTAGTCGTAGTCACCACTACGCACAAAATTGGCCCCGGCGGCCATAGCGTAGATAAATCCGGTGCAGCCACTGCTCATATCCATTGCGCCGGCATTCTTTGCCCCAATCGCATCCTGGACGAGGCAAGCAGTGGCGGGGAAGAAGTAATCAGGGGTAACAGTGGTCAGCATAATCAGCCCAATCTGCTCAGGGCTGATGCCGGCGTCGTCAAGGGCGCGCTGAGCAGCTTTGATAGCCAGGTCCGAAGAGGCCTGGTCGTCGGCCGCCAGACGCCGCTCGTTTATGCCGGTGTGGCGGATAATCCACTCATCGGTGGTATCAACCATTCGCTCCCAGTCGGCATTGGTCAGAACAGTCTCTGGCAGATACGAGCCTACCCCACAGATTGTCGCACCACGCAAAGACATACTCTATTTCTTTCTTGGGCAGGAGAATTGGACGACGGCGACTGGGTGGGCCGCACTCAGCTCGCTTCGGCCACCAGTTGCCTGCAGGCCTGCTGGAGGTGTTTGACAACTCCGCCTTCTACAGCACGGTGGGCTACCCCGATCGCGCTGGCGATAGCTCTCCCATCGGACCGACCATGACTGACAACGGTGATGCCCCGGACCCCCAGCAGTGGAGCACCGCCATAGTTGGCGTAATCGTATCGCTGGCGCAAGCTGCCCAACTTGCTGCTCAATAACAGGCGAGCGATCCTGGCACTCAAGCCATCACATAAGCAATTGTGTAGGTCATCCATCAGGAACTGGGCCATCGCTTCGGCGGTCTTCAGAGCCACATTGCCTACAAAGCCGTCAGCCACCGCGACATCAGCCTGGCCATTAAAGATGCCGTCAGCTTCGATGTTGCCGACAAAGTTAATGGGCATCTGCGCCAGCATACCAAAGGCTGCCGCAGTCAAACTGTTGCCTTTTGACGATTCTGCGCCGATGTTCAGCAGGCCAACCCTGGGACTTTCAATGCCCAGAGCGCTCTCGGCGTAGACACTACCCATCAGGCCAAACTGCGCCAGATGAATCGGCTGACAGTCCACGTTGGCCCCACCATCAATAATTACTCCCGCACCACGCTGCGATATCATAGGCGCGGCGATGCCTGGACGCCGCAGACCCTCTATAACACCCAGTCGGGTGTGAGCCAAAGTCAGCAATGCCCCGGAATTGCCCGCCGAGACCACGGCCTGGGCTTCTTGATTCCGTACCATATCAACGGCCACAAACATGGAGGCATCCTGACTTCGCAGCGCACCTCGTGTCGGATCAGCCTCCATCTCAATGACGTCATTAGCCGCCACAATCCGGAGGTTGGCGGGCCGCTGAGCGGAGTCAGGCAGGTACTTTTCGATTTCCGCAGGCCGACCCACAAGGGCAATTTGCACCGGCAACTGCTCCGCGCTGCGCAGCGCCCCCCTGACCGCTGCTTGCGGGGCAAAATCTCCACCCATGGCGTCAACAGCAATAACCATAAGCCTCTCCCAGAGCCTCGGAGTAACGGTCCTTAGTGACGCTCCTGTTCCAGTTCGACGGTGTGGTCCACTTTCTCGCCCTGGTAGTAGCCACACTTGTGACAGGCATTGTGCGGACGAATCATTGCCCCGCAATTGGAGCATTTCACCAGCGCCGGGATACTCAAGCCCTGATGGGTGCGCCGCTTGTTGCGTCGCGACTTGGAAGTTTTTTTCTTTGGTACAGCCATATCGCGTCAACTCCACCTATCAACTAAACTGCGTGGGCATCTCCCCACGCAGGCACAAGATGGTCGAAAGATATATGCTGCATGCTACTGGTGGTGCAGTTCCAGCAGTGGCGCCAGACGGGAATCTACCTGCTGGCGCTGGCAGTCACAGTCACCCTCGTTGAGATTCTGCCCGCATACCGGGCACAGGCCCCGACAGTCAGGTCGGCAAAGCCAACGCCAGGGCGTGTTGAGCATCGCGAGCTGCCGGACAAGTTCAGACAAATCTATCTTACTCCCACTGCGTAGGGAGATAAGCTCACTTCGCTCCTCCTCAGCGGTAACCGAGTCATACCGTTCAACAGCTTCCAGCGAGCACACCTCGTCAATTTCAATCTCTATGGGCACCCAGTGCTTGGTCAGACACCGGCTGCACGTCAGTTCAACAGTAGTGCTTACAAAGCCGAACGCCTCGACTTTGCCTCCCGCGTTAATCAGAGTGACTTGACCTTTAACCGGACCATATAATGCTTCGCTTGCTTCAACCGCAACTTCAGCATCAACTACACAAGTAAGTTCAACTCCTGGCTTCTGCAATTCATCGAGAATGTCGTATTGCATCATCCAGCCGGCTCCTCGTCTCAGGCCTGTCAGCCCGGAGATGTGCTTGAGTATAGCCCGTTAGGGGGCGATTGTCAAGAATTCATCCAGGCCCTGGGCCCGCCAGAGCAACACTCGCTGGCCAATCTGCCAGGGCCCGGCCAAGGCCACCGGCCCCCCATTTACCGAGCGAGCTGTAACCTCGTCATTGAGCATGTCCTCCTGGACCTGCCAGGAGGTCTCATTGTCCTCGTAACTTATCGTGTGCAGCAGCATATGCTTGTACTCAAGCTCGGATTTGCTCTTGGGCTTGTGTTCAGTCAGAACACCCTTGAAAGGATCAGTAGGCTCGGGCAGTAGTTCCTTAGTACGCTCAACACTCTGCCGTAGTCGTGCGCGGGCAAAGTTAGCAGCAAAATCCACCAACGAATCGAAGCTGCTGGCCGGCGCCACTTTCACCACTACTCCGGCCCGCAGATTATTCAGCGGTTGGCGCAGCCGGTAGCTACGCTTACGGGCATAGATTGTCAACTGTAGTTCAGCGGTATCACCCTGGTCAGTCCACTCCAGAACTGCTGGCTTAGGCCCCGAGACAATGGCTCTACCCTCTGCCGGTCCCGCCCGCAAAGCCCGTATTCCTACATAGCACCCGGCTCTCTCTACTGCTACGGTGCCCATCGCCGGTATCGCGGTCGGCAGTCCGTTCCACTCGCCTCCGCCTACAATCACTCGATCTATCTGTGAACGCGGGCCCAGCACTCCGCGCAGCCAGGCGCTCAGGCGGTTGCCCTGCCCAATTACGTCGAAGTCAACTGTGATCATACCTACATTATTGACCTGCACACTGGTGACGTAGCTGGGCCACGGATCAGTAAAAAAATAGGCGGTAGGTCGCTCGGGGCAATCAGCGAAAGTGACCATCAACGGTATACTGGTGTTACTGGGCCGACCGGTCATTGTGCCCAGACTGAAGCGATCATACATATATGTGTCTGTGCGGACAATATATGCCTCACCGCGCGCTTCAGTTGAGATTTGCGCCGGTAGTTGCTGGCCGGCTACTGCCAGCAGGTCGCCGGATGGCGCGTAGTCGGGAGCCACAAAAAACATCGCAAATGGCGACATCATCTGTGGCCGCGGGCCGCCCAGATCAACATAAATCAGGTACGGGCTGTACTGCCCGCCATACAGATAATCCCCAGGCTCAGCGTACAACGCTGCCCCCGCCAGCGCACCTGAGTTGGCCTGCACGCGCCAGGCCAGATCCTGATACATCAGTACCAGGGCATCGCGAAGTTGGTCGCTGCGCATTTCGGTACCGGCCGCCTGCCAGATCCATTTCAGCGCCGCCAGTCGGTAGCTATCCGAGCTGGGGCTGTGCCCATCACCGAGGCCTTTATCAAGCGTCTCCCCCAGCCAGGTTGCAACTTCCTTCAGGCTTTCTGTAATCTGCTGGTCGGCACCCAGCGCTCGCCCCACCATCGCCAGGCTGGCCGCCCGCAGCAGGCCCGTGACATCGTCTTCGGAGGGAGCTGGCTTACCTCGCACCGCCGCAAGTGCTAACTCCAAGCCACTGTGCAACTGTGCACTCAACTCCGATGAAAGCTTTTCGGCATGCTTGATGTAAACCTGGGCAAGTACCGGACTGGCAAAGTAAGTCGCCTGGAGGCTGGGAGCCTGCCCCTGGCCAGCCAGCCAGGGGAACTGGCCCTCTGTCGCCGAGCCTGGCTGGGTATCCTGGGCAGCCAGAACTGCTTTTAGTACCTGCTGGGCTTGTGCAATATTGGTGTCGCTCTCACAAGCTGCCAGAACATAGCCAGGGCTTTCCGTCGCTACACTGGGCAGGCCCGCCTGATTCAGTAGCAGGCCAGTGGCCTCATCAATTTGGGGGCGGTACTGCTCGGATGAGCTGAGCCAGCCGACCAGATCGCGATATTGCTGCTCGTGCTTGCTTGCCTCCGCTGTCATCGCACCCGTTAACAAGCACACTACCAACACCAGACGCCCAATTGAGCAATCAGAAAGCCAGGCCATAGCCCATCACTTCCTCGGCTAAACTGCGTTGCCACTGTTAATCTAGGCAGACAGAAAGCCGCCGAGTTCGCCCCGGCGGCTCCCCCAGTTTACCGCATCGTGTCATCCTGTGCTGACGATGCCACAAACAGCACTGCATTAGCGGCATTCCCCGAGTTTAACGCTTGGAGAACTGCTTGGCGCGACGTGCTTTACGGAATCCGGCATGCTTACGCTCCTTGACGCGGGCATCACGGGTGAGTAACCCCGCCTGGCTGAGGAGAGTGCGAAACTCCTCATTATCCTTCACCAGGGCCTTAGCAATCCCGTGACGCAGGGCGTGCGCCTGACCGACGATTCCTCCACCCAGCACCTCGGCATCCACGTCGTACTGCCCGGCGGTATCGGTGGCCCCAAAAGGCTCTTGAACCAACTGGATCAGCGAGTAGCGGTGTAAATACTCTTTCGCAGGTTTGCCGTTGACAGTAATCTCACCACTGCCTGACTGCAACCGCACCTTAGCGATAGCACCCTTACGCTTGCCTGTTCCATAACCAGCTTGTGCTCCGGCCAATATTGCCTGCCTCCTTGGTCCCGTAACAAGAAATGAAAGTTGTGTCAAATCTCTTCGAGCTGCAGCGGCTCAGCCTACATAGACTTTCAGCTTCTCGCCCATCTTGCGCCCCAGCCGATTGTGGGGCAGCATACCCAACACCGCCCGGCGTACCAGCTCATCCGGGGAGTGTTCCATAAGCTCCCCAGCAATCTCTACCTTCAAGCCACCCGGATACTGCGAGTGGCGGTAATACTTCTTATCCTCCAGCTTGTTACCCGTCAGCACTACCTGCTCAGCATCCGTGATAATCACAAAATCGCCAGTGTCAATATGCCGAGTATATTCCGGCTTATGCTTGCCCATAAGAATACGGGCAACACGCGAGGCTAGCCGGCCCAGTCGCTGCCCGGCGGCGCTGATGACCCACCAGTCTTGCTGCACTTCATCCTGTTTCATTGATTCAGTCTTCAAGTTTCCCATTTTATAAAACCCTTTCGTGCCTCACCCACTTGGCGGTGCACCCAAAAGAACTACGGCCGCCGCGACCCCGCGATATCTACTCGTAAGTCACTCGCACCAGCCACAGCCCACAACCCGGTGCCGTCGGACCAGCTTGCCGGCGATCCCGACTGGCCAAAATCTCAGCTACCGCCGACGAAGCCCGGCGCCCCTGTCCAACTTCGACCAGGGTTCCGACCATAATCCGCACCATCTTATACAGAAAGCCATCTCCCTGCACATACATTCTAATCATATCGCCATCGCGGCAAACCTCGAGACGGTCAATAACACGCACCATATCTGTTGCCGAACCGCCCGAGGCACAAAAGGCACTAAAGTCATGCCGACCCAGCAGAACCTGGGCAGCCTGGCCCATCGCCTTGACATCCAACCGATCACCGATATACCACGCATATCGAGTTATGAACGGCGACCCAGCGGGGCGATTTAGAATCTGATAGCAGTAGAGTTTGCACCGGGCATCGCGGCGCGCATCAAACTCCGGCGCAACTTCACAGGCCTCCACCACCCCAACCGCCACTGGTAATCGCTCGTCTAGCGCCCTGACCAAGTTACTGGGCGGAATGGGACTGGAACTTTCAAAGGTCACAATCTGGCCCAGCGCATGGACTCCGGCGTCGGTACGACTGGCCGCACGAATCTTAACCGGATGCCCCAATAGCTCGCCTAGTGCTTGTTGCAACTCGCCTTGGACCGTTTTCGCATTAGACTGTATCTGAAACCCGGCGTAGTCAGTGCCGTCGTACTGGACGGTGACCATCAGCTTACGCATAGCTGGCACCAACTTCGGCTCCGGGCAAAAAACAGACTATCCTTATTCGACCAGCTCGAGGATAGCCATCTCGGCCTGATCACCGCGCCGCACCCCGGCTCTAATCATGCGGGTATACCCACCGGGCCGGTCAGTATAGCGCGGGGCAATTTGGGTAAACAGATAATCCACCAGAGCTGCATCGTTAATGATCCGCAGCACCTGCCGGCGCGCCGCCAGATCACCGCGCTTGGCCTTGGTGATAATCTTCTCTGCTATAGGCGCAGCCTGCTTGGCCTTCGCTACCGTAGTCTTTATGCGGTTGTGCCGCAGCAGCGCATCGACCACTCCCCGCAGCAGAGCCATGCGTTGATCAGTTGGCCTTCCCAGTTGTTTCCCGGCTTTGCGATGTCGCATTCGGCTATCCTCTTCTATTAGCTCAACTACCAATTATCTGGAAAAGCTCCGGCCTTGCTATGCGCTGTCGTCCTCCGCTTCATCCTCAGGCTGCGCCAGGGTCAGATCAAACCTGGCCAGCTTCTCGACGACTGCCTCCAGCGAACTCTCACCAAAGTTGCGAATGCCCAACAGGTCCTGCTCAGTGTGCTCCACCAGATCGCCAATTGTGTCAACATCGGACTTCTTCAAGCAATTTAGAGCGCGGACAGTCAGATCCAACTCCTCAAGAGGCAGGGCCAGGGTCTTATCATAGACTTCGGCTTCGGCCGCTTCGAGCTTGGCTTCGGCCGCTTCTTCGGGCACAGCGGCAAAGACGCTCAGATACTGTTGAAGGACCGCCGCCGCCCGGCGCAGTGCCTCATCAGGCATAATCGCTCCGTCACCCCACAATTCCAGGATCAGGCGGTCAAGGTCAGTGCGCCGACCCAGGCGGGTTGGTTCAACATGGTATGAAGCCCGGGCAACCGGCGAGAAGACAGCGTCAACCGGGATTACATCGAGCGCAGTAGCCTGGCGGTCGCGCTCCTCAACAGGTACGTAGCCTTTGCCCTCACTTACCCACATCTCGATGTACAGCTCGGTCTCTTTTCCGGTGATCTGAGCCAGGTGCAGATCCGGATTTACTATCTCCAGTCCGAGCGGGCAGTGCACATCCGCCCCCGTCACCTCTCGAGGCCCGTCTACTTCGACCTTAAGCTCATACTGGGAGTCTTCATCGTCTTCAAGCTCAGGCGCTTGGCCGTCCGCCCACCTGATGACTAGCTCCTTCAGGTTAAGTATAAGCTCGGTACTATATTCCATAATACCAGGGATGGTGCTGAATTCATGGCGCACCCCTTCAATTCTCACGTCAGTCACAGCCACACCACGCAAATGCGCCAATAGTACGCGGCGAAAGGCATTGCCCAGCGTGTGACCAAAACCGCGCTCCAACGGCTCTATTGAGAAACGACCATATTTCTCGTCGAGCTGGAGTATGACGATTTCAGGCTTAATCCCCTCAGGCATATCCACGGCTCCTCATTCATTATGTTCAGTTCTCGCTCAGTTCCAATGAACGACAATTACTGCCTGGCTCGCACCAGCCCGACAGCAGGCTATCGCGAGTAAAACTCTATAACCTGCTGTTCGTCAACGTCTACATCAATCTCTTCGCGCTGGGGCAAGCCGACAATCTTCACACTACGGTTATCTCGGCTCACTTCCAGCCATGAGAGACTCCCGCCACCAGCGGTGGCAGCCAGGGCCTGTTCAATGGGCTGGAGGTCCTTGCTGCCATCAGCCACCTCTACCTGCTCTCCGACGCTTGCTAGATACGAGGGTATATTAACCGGCTGAGCATCGACGGTAAAATGCCGGTGGCTGACTAACTGACGAGCCTGCGCCCGGCTACTAGCCAGACTCGCACGATAGACGACGTTATCCAGGCGACGTTCCAACAACTGCAGCAGGTTATGCCCGCTAATTCCCGACATCCGCTCAGCCTCACGAATGTAGCGGCGGAATTGCTCTTCGCTAACCCCGTAGATATGGCGGATCTTCTGCTTCTCACGAAGCTGCTTGGAATAGTCACTGCGCCGGTACCGGCGGCTGCCGCTGCCCCGTTGCCCCGGGGGGTAACTTTTGCGCTCCATAGCACACTTGGGGCTATAACAACGCTGCCCTTTGAGAAACAACTTCTGACCGGCTCGCCGACATAGCTTACAAACTGAGCCACGTAGCTGGCTCATTAGAACCGTTCACCTCCGAACGCCAACCATACCACTGACATCATCTCATTGATTACTTTGTGCAACGTCCATCTACACCCGGCGCCGTTTTTTGAGTCGACACCCGTTGTGAGGCACCGGGGTGACATCTTTTATCTCGCCGACCTCAATACCGGCGGCCTGAAGTGCCCGGATAGCAGTCTCGCGACCCGAGCCGGGGCCCTTAGTAAAGACATCAACCTTGGATATCCCAAACTCCTTAGCCTGGCGGGCAACATTCTCAGCCGCCAACTGAGCCGCGAAGCTGGTGCCCTTCTTCGTCCCGGTGAAACCAATCGTACCACCACTGGCCCAGCACAGAGTGTTGCCGTCGGGATCAGTTATAGTCACAATTGTGTTGTTATAGGTTGATCTGATACACGCACGCCCATAAGGCACCTGTTGGGTGGCTTTACGGCGGCGGCGCGAACTCGATTGGTTGCGGCGCATTGCTCTTGCCTCCATCAGCAGCCTCACCTGCTGACTGCTGTAGTTAACACTACTTGGGGCCAGGTGTTCGCTTGCGACCTGCCACAGTCTTCTTGCGCCCCTTACGAGTGCGGGCATTGGTCTTGGTCCGTTGTCCGTGCACCGGCAGACTCCGGCGATGACGCATACCGCGGTATGAACCTATTTCAATTAGCCGCTGGATATTAGCGTGCACATCCCGGCGCTTTTCCCCTTCAATTGTGTAGTCGCGGTCAATGATCTCCCGCAGACGGGCGGCATCTTCTTCGGTAATCTCGTACATACGAGTGCTGGGATCAATTCCTGCCTCTTCCACAACGGCTTCGGCACGGGCTCGCCCGATTCCATAGATATAAGTCAAAGCAATACGAACCGGTTTGTCACGGGGTAAGTCAACTCCAGCTATTCTTGGCACTATTGATCCCTCCCGGCGCTATCCCTGGCGTTGCTTGTGGCGAGGGTTGGAACAAACCACATAAACCCGCCCTCGTCGGCGTACGATCTTGCACTTGTCACAACGTTTTTTAACTGACGCACTGACTTTCATATTAATATTCTCCTCACTACAACCAACCCGCTGCCCGTCCGACCCAGGCCCCCTGGCGCGCGCAGGCGATGCTAACCAAACCGAGTCACTTATGCAGCCAGGTGATACGCGCCCGGGTTACATCATACGGCGATAGTTCCACAGTAACCTTGTCACCCGCCATAATGCGAATGTAATTGGTTCGCATCTTGCCGGACAGATGAGCGAGTACCTCAT
Source organism: Candidatus Zipacnadia bacterium (assembly GCA_029821515.1). Classification (GTDB taxonomy): domain Bacteria; phylum Armatimonadota; class Zipacnadia; order Zipacnadales; family Zipacnadaceae; genus JALGTD01. Next base: position 30,863 of record JALGTD010000082.1, read on the forward strand.
GCCCGTTCTCCAGTTCCACCTTGAACTGGGCATTGGGCAGCTTGTCCACTACTCGCCCGATCATGCGAATCTTCTTGTCACGTCTACCATTTGTCTCGGACATCCGATAGCAGCTTAGCCCCTTCCGCCAGACTCAATATTAGCGGTTCCGAGTCGGTTACCACTACATCATGTTCAAAGTGTGCCGATAGTTCACCGTCGGCTGTGCGCACTGTCCAACCATCTTCATCCACCTTGACCTGCTCAGTG
>JALGTD010000083.1 GCA_029821515.1 Candidatus Zipacnadia bacterium
CCCTCGAATGCTACTTTGCCGTCGCGGGCGTCAATGCCAACTATGATCCGGTCGCCGAATTGGGTTATCGCTTTTTCCAGCTCTTCCCGCGTACGCATACGCAGAGCAGCCGTGCCCATAATTGCCCACTGCACACCCAAATCCAGCACATCCTGTACGTCCTGTGCTGTGCGCAGCCCGCCGCCGAGTTCCACAGGAATATCAATAGCCGCGACGATCTTCGCCACCTCCGCCAGATTCGCCCGCTGGCCGCTCACTGCGCCGTCGAGGTCCACTACGTGCAAAAGCTGTGCGCCCGCGTCGGCCCAGTGCCGGGCCATAGCGACCGGATCGTCGCTATAGACGGTCTTCTTCTGCATATCGCCTCGGGCCAGTCGCACCACCTGGCCCTCGGACAGATCAATGGCGGGGATTGGCCCTCGGACAGATCAATGGCGGGGATTACTAGCAATCCAACTCACCGGCCTTCTACCGGATTGGCATCTATTCCGTTGCAGGTCTGAGTTGCGAGTGCGTCAGTTGTCTATCCAAGACCGAACATACTTAATAAAGCCTTTGGCGCACTTGTCGAGGTTGTCCAGTAAACCACCGCCCAGCACTGGCATACGCACCCCGAGGAGGCTAAGCCTAAAGCTGTCCCTTGGTTGAAGGCACATTCTCGCTGCGAGGGTCAAGCTGGGTAGCCTGGTCCAGGGCGCGCGCAAACGACTTGAAAGCCGATTCTATGATGTGGTGAGTGTTGATTCCGGCCTGCTGGGTCAGGTGCAGACTGAGGCCCGCGTTGGCAGTCAGGGCGGCAAAGAACTCGCGAACCAGCTCAGTGTCAAACTGGCCGATGCGGGCGGCGGGCAGATTAAGTTGATAGCTGAGATGGGCGCGCCCCCCGAAGTCAAGGGCGGCTGTCACCAGCGCCTCGTCCATCGGACAGGCAGCTAATCCAAAGCGAACCATGCCCCGTTTATCTCCAACTGCTTCATTGAGGGCCTGACCCAGCACGATGCCGACATCCTCGACAGTGTGATGGGCGTCAACCTCCAGGTCGCCATCGGCCTGCACTACCAGATCAAAGTAACCGTGCCGGGCGATGTGGCTCAGCATGTGGTCAAAGAAGCCTACACCGGTGGCAATTTCGTAGTTGCCGGAGCCATCAAGGTCCAACTGGGTAGTTATATTGGTCTCAGCAGTCTCGCGGGTGATCTTCGCTGTGCGGTTGCTCATATCATCCCCCTAACACGGTCTGGCTGTCTATGCTTGGTAAACTGGTCGCTAGCTGTGCAGATTATACGCCACCGGTGCGACTTGTGGCAAGCATATTCTGCTTTGGAGTCTGTGGAACTGGGGTGTATAAGGAGCTTTACTGCTGACGTATGTGTTGTGGGGATGGTGGATACATCTTGACAGTGACACTTCGGGAAGGATACAATCTACATGGTAAACTGTGTAGACCAATAGACCAAAGTGGGCCAAAGTTATACTGCCCTCAGTGGGCGTCGCGGGGAGGTGAGGCTGCCATTATGCATTCCACAACTGACAATGGACATAGTTCGCAGGCGGCTGCTGACTCGGAGCGTGGCGCGGAAGAGAGGGGAGAATTGGAAGAGACTACGCAGTTTCCTGCCGTCGACTCGAATGGGTCGGAAAAGGTGCTGCGGGAGGCTACCAGGCTGCTGACGGCAGGCAAGAGCCGGGAGGTAGCCCGTCTGTGTCATCAGATAGTTCAGCACGAGCCACAGAATATCGCCGCCTACGAGCTGCTGGCGATGGCTGAAGAGGAAAATGAGAATCTTCATCTGGCGCTCCAGGCCTATGAGCAGATTGTGGCACTTGACCCGGACCGCAAGTCCGCCCACGAGAAGGTACTGGCTTTGCGCGAGCGTCTGGCCGAAGAGGAGCCAGAGCCGGAGGATGAGCGGAGCCGTCGCCTGAAGATGCTCAATCGCTGGGCGACTATTACCCTTGTTGCCTCGCTGCTGCTACTGGTGGGGGTCGCCATTAGTGTCTTTGCGGTCAGAGCGCGCAATATCCGCCTGGCCCAGGTAGACCAGGGACAAGCCTTTGCCGCGTGTGTCACTCGGGGGAAACAGTTGATGGCAGCAGAGCGCTATGAGCAGGCCATAGTGGCCTTCCGCGAGGCTGATCAGATTAAGCCTGGTGACAGTCAGGTGCTCAAGCTGTGGCGGGAGGCTGATGAGCAGTACCGCGCTGCCTGGGTCCGCAATTATCGCAGCCTGGGCGGCAAACTATCGCTTGAGCCCAGACAGAACCCCTTTGGGCCGGTTTGGGTAGGTCCACAGGAGGCCAGTTCGTCTGATTCGTCGGCGACTGGGTACGGAGCGGGCCGGTTCGTCCCTCCGCCTCCGGATACGCGCGTGGCCCGCTTGCCGCCGGCTCTGGTGGAGGGAGATGAGGACCCTCTGGGGTTCTTGGAAGATGGGACGGCAGGGCTGGTTGGGGAAAGTGGTGCTGCTGAGCAGCCACCGAGTGCGCAAGGTGGGGGAACCATCCAGCAACCTGCTGGCCAGGTAAGCATCTGGACGGACCAGCCAGCAGAGGGCAATAGTTCCCCGTCGTCGGGTGATGCCCTGCGCAATGAGGCCGACAGTCTGCGTCGCCAGGGTAGATATGAGCAGGCCATTGCCCGGTATCAGGCCGCGCAACAACGCTATGATCAGGAGATTCATCAGGACCCCTCCGCGAAAGCAGCCAACCAGGCAGCAATCAACTCAATCAAACAGTCCATTAAAGTATGCGAAGAGAGAATAAGCAGATAGCAGTTACAAAGGGGCGCTTGTGGCTGGTAACGCTGATGGCGGCTCTGCTGTGGGTGGGTGCCGAGTGTGCCAGTAGCGCCGAGGATGGTGGCTCTAATACAGCGGCCAGCGGGGCTGCGACAGCCCAGGACAGTGCCCCAGCAGAAGTTGACATTTTGGCACCAGCTCGTGCAGCGCTGGCTGATGGCCGACCTCAGAAAGCTCTGGAACTGGTGGAGGGCGCGCGCCGGGCCGGTGCGGACCGTGTCCAGGTGCTGCTGCTGAAGGCTGCGATATTTGCTCAGATGCGGCAAGTGGAGAAGCAACGACAGATGCTGCAGGCGGCCGTTGCACTGGATGATTCGTTGTGTCTGCCCCGGCTGATACTGGCCGCGATTGAACAGCGTCGCGGGCTGTGGCAGCAGGCCGAACACTACTACAAACAAGCCATCGCTGTAAACAGCTCCTGCCGCAACGCTTATGTGCAGTTGGCGCGGCTCTATGAGCACTATGGCCAGCCGATGCGAGCCCTGAGCACCCTGCGGCAAGCTGTGGAGAATAACCCGGAGGACATTGCCCTGCTGCAAGCTCTGGGTGAAGCCTTCAAGCAACGGGGAATGTTGCAAGCTGCTGAGTCAGTCTACGGACGTATCCTGACCCAGGGTGACAACCAGGCGCAGGCACAGGCTTATCGCCATCTGGGTGACATCTACGGGGAGGTCGGCCAGTATAAGGATGCCTTTGATTGCTATGTGGAAGCCGAAAAGTTGCTCGGCAGCTCGAAAGTCGTCGCTGAAGAAGGCTACACCAAAATCTTTGCTGCCGCCGATGACGCCGTTGCTGCAGCCCTGAACGCTGGCTGGCAGCTCTTTGATGCTTTTGTCGAGGCCGGGCCGGTGGCGCGTGAAGACGCTTACCTGACGCTGGAAGAGAGTCTGGGGAAAGTAGAGCAAATTAGGCAGTTTCTTGAACAAATCCAACCTCCGCCGAGCGTACAGGAGGCTCACTCGCAGCGAAAATTGTTTTACGCCGTCACCCGTGAGGCACTAATAACGGCCCAGGTCTACCTGGATACCGGTAATGCCAGCTTGCTTACTGCAGCCCGGGAGCGCCGCGCCCAGGCTGACCACGAGCGCCAGCGCTTGCCCAGGGTTGGTGCCGACGGCGAATGGGTGAGAACTGAGGATGCTGACTGACACCTGGCAGACTGCCAGTAAGTTTCTCATAGTCGCTGGTTTAGTCCTGTTGGCCTTAGGCAGTTTGGCACTTGTCATCAGCAAGTGGGGCCGTGCTGGGCAACTGCTGCCGGCGGATATCGTAATAAAGCGTCCGGGGGTCGTCTTCTATTTGCCGATCGTCAGTTGCTTGGTGTTGAGTCTATTGCTCAGCGGGCTATTGACAGTTGTAGCACTTCTGTGGCGGCGCTAATATGGCTTGAGCTAACTGGTAGAACTTGAAGGAGAGTCGTGTAGTCATGTTAATGCATGAGTGGATTAGCTATCGCGATCAGCAACTAGAGCGGGTCAAGCAAGATGAGGAAAAGCAGGTAGAGGTGGCTGAAGATGGTGAGCAGCGCGATACCTACGCCGAGGTGCTCAGGGTAGCTGAGGAGGTGGCTGAGCGGGCTGATGAGACCCAGGCCAGGCGCTTGCAGGCCATCATCGCGCGCCAGCAGCGGCTACCGCTGGATGTCAAAGAATCCCCCTCACAGTCGGGCAAGGAGGGCAGCTCCGGGGCCAAAGAGACTCGCGAAGAGCTTATTGAACGCTTGCTTGATCCGACTCTAACGCTCAGCGAAACTGCCACATTGGTTGGAGTATGTCCGACCACTGTTCGGCGTTATACAAAGCGCGGCGTACTTAAATGCTTCCGAACACCGGGCAATCAGCGCCGCTTCCGGCTCTCTGACGTGCTTGATTTCATCGAGCGCCAACAAACCTGAGCCCCACAGGTTACATTTGGAGGCCCAGTGCGATGCCTCAACAGGTATTAGTTATTGGGGGTAAAGACCTCATTGAATCTCTCCAGTCGTCTGGTATGCCTGGTGGAGCGCTAGAGTTTGTCCAGGCAGATTCTGGTCAAGCTCTGCTCGAATCGTTGCACCAATCCTGGGATGCTGTGCTCATTGCGTGGGACGCGATATCGAGTTCGCCGCAGGAGCTGCTTACCCAGATAACCGTGGAGGCGGATGTTCCAATTGTGGTCCTGGCTGAGCAATTGGACGTTGACCTGGTAGTTAATGTGCTTGATTGGGGAGCAGACGAGTGTCTGGAGACGCAGCTTTCCCCTCGGGAAATCGTCACGCACCTGCGGGCACAGATCCGGCGGGCCACCAAGTACAGTCAACCTCCCGCACAACAAACTGAGTTAAGTGTCGGACAGTTGCGGGTTGATTTGGCTGGGCATACGGTCACACTGGACGATAAGAGCGTGGAACTGACTCCGCGAGAGTTTGATCTGCTGGTCTATCTGGCCCGCAATGCCGGGCGAGCCATCCCGCGCGCAGAGATCATAGAGGGGGTATGGGCCGGCGATATTAGCGCCAACAGCCGCAGTTTGGACGTGCACATCGGGCGGCTGCGCGCCAAACTGAAGACCGACCCTCAACAGCCAACACTCATCAGCACGGTCACTGGAATCGGCTACCGCCTGGAAAAGCGCTGAAATCCTACTATGCGTCCACCCGTCCGCTAAGGCCCAAAGCAGCGCGTTTTCTCCATTGTATCGAGGTTATGATTTCGTGAAGATTGCCGACCTGAGCCAGATTTCTGTGCACCTGCCCGCCTCCGAGGGGAGTTCCCCGGCGGCTGCCCTGTTCGTGCGTGTGGCAACTGCTGCCGGCCCGGTAAGCTTGGCGGAGGCTGTCGTGCCCTCGCCGGAGCACCTGGCCGATGCCGTCGAGCTGTTTGGCTCCGTGTTGATTGGCCGTTCCGTGCGCGATCGCGGGGAGTTGTGGGAGCAGATGACACACGCGCTGGCCAGCGCGAAGTGGCCTCTAAGCGAATACGCCGGCGCGCTAGGAGCAGTTGATATGGCGTTGTGGGAGCTGGCGGCTGAGGCTTATGGCGTGCCGCTGTATCAGTTGCTGGGGGGCGCACACTTCTCGTCGGTAGATACTTATACGCTGGCCTCGCGGGTGATGGACAAGCCGCAGCAACTGCTGGATTGGCTGACCAGTTGCCGCGGACAGGCCACTGGGGGCATCGGTATCACTATCGGGCAGGTCAATCCTGAGAATCTGCGTGCCATTGAGCGAATTCGCGAAGAGATTGGTAGCAATCGTCGGCTGATATTGCGAGTGGCAGAAAGCTGCCCCGACCTGGAATCCGCGCACCAGGTGGCCAACCGATTGGAGAGGTTGGAACTGTTCTGGTGCGAGAACCTGCTGTCCAACGCCCAGGGCAAAGCCTATGCGAAGTTGCGAGCCAGTACCGACCTGCCGTTGGCCGCTGGTCGTGAACTCTACGGAATCAAGCAGTTCTACCAGCTTGTTCGAGCGCAGGCTGTTGATGTGGTGGTGGTGGATTTGCGGTATTGCGGTATTACAGTCGCACGCCGGGTGGCTGATCTGGCCCGCCTCGAGAATATACGGGTGGCATTTACTGGTGGTGTCTCACCGCTGACGACCCTGGCCGCAGCTCACCTATCGGCGAACTGTCCGGTGGCTATGCCCCTGGGCCTTCCGAGCCACTTCTTGGGGGGTCTCGGAGAGCTGTTTGTCACCTCTGCCCAGCTCAGCGACGGTTTCATTAGCTTGAGCGACCAACCTGGCCTGGGCGGCGAGCTGAAGTTGGATCAGTGGGAAGTGCAGGAGTCTCATGAATGACTCAGCGAAGGCGCTGGGGGAGGCTGTTAAAGCGGCCTCCCAGAAGCTGGATGGAATTATTGACCGGGTCTGCGGGGCCTGTGGGAATAGCTGCTGTCACCAGGGAACGATGATGGGCAGCCAGGATCTGCTGCGCCTGCACAAGGGAATACTGCTCGAGGAGGGCCGGGAACAAATCCTGCGTGAGGGACTCAAGCGCCGTGCGGCCGAGCTGCGTGCTGACCTGGCGGCTCTGGAACAGGTCGCTGCGCAGTTGCCTGCTAAGTATAAGTACAGAGAGGAGCGGGAGAAACTGGGCCAGCATCTGAGCGGCTGGCAGGAGTTCTGCGATTTTCTCGAGTCGGACTTTGAGATAGGGCGGAAGACCCTTAGCTACCTGCAGCGTTTTTCCGGCATCCGCGCTAATGCCCTGCGGGTGATTCAGGCATTGCCCGGAGGCACACAGATGCTCATTGAGGTGGCCAGGCAGACCGGCGCCAGCT